>NZ_JBIUCP010000063.1:0-17557 GCF_044538765.1 Acinetobacter sp. ABJ-A23_2 | reverse complement strand
GAGTAATTTATTTGGCCTTATTTTCTCTACTTCATTAAACAAACTAAATGTCTGATTCATATAATTGACAACACCAGATATTTGTTCAATATAATGCATAAGCTCCGGAGTTTTTTCTGCTTGAATTAACTTAACTGATCGTGATGGATCAAAACCATCAAACTGACAGTAAAATAAAGGATCACCACGTTTTAATATTAAATCCTTTGATGTGTCGTGCCATTCAAACGCCCACATTAATGGTCTAGGCCAAATATGAATTGGGAACCGTCCACCAAAAATAGTTCCAGGTAAGGGATTTTTACGATAATGTGCAAATGCATCGAGTTGAGTTAAATACACGACTTCATCGGCTATAAAACAGTAAGGTAATCTAAGTTGAAGAATTGGCACTTGGGGTGTCCGCCATTCATTTTCATTTACCAACGTTAGCAACTCACGTAATTTATTGGCTCGAACAGGTGACTGGTCGCCTAATACATTAACTAAAGTCGGTTTTCCGTTTGCATCTCGGGCGAATCTTAAATGAAAATCAAAAGGACAATTCACCACGAAGTAGCGACTTTCAAGTTGTAATACTGCAGGACAACGACTCGCTGACTTAGCATGCTTGGTTTCAGATTTTGAACGCATTCGGTAAGGTGGTTCATAAAGTAATGCAGACTTATCATCTACCAGAAACCAACCTACTTGGATTACGCCTTCCCCTATGATCTTGTCTTGATCATCAATTGTAAAATTAAGATACATTCAAAATTTATATTTTCATTTTCAATACATTATTTTAACACTTACTATACAAAACTGTCTGTATATTTTCACCACAAAAGAATAATAAATATTAAAAAAATTATGCTCTTATAGCTAGTATTTGTTCTGGTATCTTTTTTATTATTAAATCTTAAAAAACCAAAGAATCTGTATTACATTCAATTTACTGAAATTCACGAAAAGTCAGAAAACAATATGTTAAAAATTTTAGGACGCGATAACTCAATTAACGTTCGCAAAGTCTTATGGCTGTGTGAAGAATTAAATCTTGAATATGAAAGAGAAGATTGGGGTCGAGGCTTTCGTTCTGCACAATCACCTGAATATTTGCAATTAAACCCAAATGGTCAAATTCCTGTTGTTTTAGATGGCGATTTAGTCCTTTGGCAGTCCAACAGTATTATCCGTTATCTCGCCAATGCTTACGATAAAGAGCATAAACTTTACCCTACTCAAGCAAAAGAAAGATTCTTTGTTGACCAGTGGATTGATTGGCAAGCGATCGAGCTAAATAACAGCTGGACTTATACGATTATGTCTCTACTTAGACATTCTCCAGACCATCAAGATCCAAACTTATTACAACAAGGTATTGATAACTGGAATCATCATATGCAGATTCTCGATCAACAACTTGCAAAAACTCAAGCCTATGTTGCAGGAACTGAGTTCACTCTAGCGGATATTCCAATTGGTCTATCTGTACAACGTTGGAAGGCTACTCCTTTTGACCATCCAACGCTTAAACATGTCGACCAATATTTTGAACGTTTAAATCAACGTGCGGGTTTCTTAAAATGGGGAAATAACGGCGAACCTTAATTTTAAATAAGCTTTAAACTGAGTGATGGCGCTTCACGATGCCATCACTTAAAAGTTGATAGACCTGTTTTAAATCATCCCGTTCTGCTTGGGCTAATAACCTCTGATGCATTGCCAAGATATTCTGGTCTCCCCTTACCGCAGGTCCAGTTTGCATTTGTTTCGGCTCATTTTCAGAGGCTTTTTTTGCTGTTTCCACAATTAATGGATAAAGCAAGCTAAAGTCGACTTGTTCTGCATCCACAATCTGTTTAGCCATATCAAAACAGTAGTTACTAAAATTACAAGCAAACACAGCCGCTAAATGTAAAGTTAAACGTTGTTTTGAAGTGTATTGATATACTCGATTACTTAGGCTATTTGCTAAATCAGAAAGTATTACTAAATCATCTTTATTGGTCGCCTCTACAAATAATGGTGTGGCTTGCCAATCAACGTCTCTTTCAAGACTGAAAGTTTGCAAAGGGTAAAACACTCCTGCTTTTTTATGAATATTACTAATAACTTCAATATTGGTACTACCTGAAGTGTGAACCATAAGCGTTTCGGCAAATAACTCATGTACCTGCGTTGTAAGTTCAGCAATAGCACTGTCTGAAACAGCTAAAATAATTAAATCACTTGGTTGAAACTCTTGAAGAGACTGACATGCTTTTGCTTGAATTTGCTCTGCAAACTTCTGGGTTTTCTCAAAATCACGTGCATAGACTTGTACGATGTTATGCCCCTTAGCCAAAAGTGCCTTTGCCAAATGAAAAGCAACACGGCCACTTCCTAACAAACTGATTTTCATGTCAACCCAACAATATTGATCTCTATAAAAAAAGCTTCTCAAAATGAGAAGCTTTTTTCAAATCAGAATTCAATAAAATCAGATTTTTTTATGAATCTATTGATTATTGAACTACTGAAAACTCAATACGACGGTTTTTAAAGCGTCCTTCTTCAGTTGTGTTTTCTGCAACAGGGTTTTCTGAACCATGGCCTTCGGCAACAAGTTTAGATGCATCTACTCCTTTAGATTTTAAATAATCTACAACAGCTTGTGCACGGCGTTGAGAAAGGGCTTTATTGGCAGCAGCATTACCTGTTGAGTCAGTGTGGCCACCTACGTTTAATTTCACACTAGTCACTTTATTTAATAGTGTTGCAGCTTGGTCAAGAATAGCTTTGTTATCTGCAGGAATTTCACTTGAACCACTCGCGAAGTTAATAATTTGTAAGTTAAGCGCTTTAACTAAAGCATTTACATCTACATTGTTCGGGTCAATTGAGCCTAAAGCAGTTTGCGAAGCAGTTAAGCTATTACTTACAGATTGCTCAGCTGTTTGTGGTGTAGCTGAAACAACTTCAGTATGAGGAACAAGTGCTTTTACTTTTGCTGTTAAAGCTTCTAAAGCTGCTGCATCACCTGCTTTCAATGTGATTTTGTCACCTACCCATTCTAAAGACGCATTTGGAACACCTTTTAATGCGCCGAGTACACCCGCTAATGCATCTTTATCGGTAAATGCAGCAGCATAAGTTTGGCTAGTATCGACGTTACAGTCTTTAGTCGCTGAAAGAACTTTTTTAACTTGGGTTTGCAAAGTTGCCAAGAAGCCCTGATCACCAATGCCTGCCTGACATTGACTCACAGCCCCTTTATCATCTGTATTTAAAGTTAAGGTAGCAGGTGCAGCAGCTGCGGCCGCTACACCACTTGCAGGAGCAGTTTCAGGTACAGGTGTCGCCTCTTTATGATGGCAAGAGCGCCATAACCACGCAATTAATAACCCAAGGATAATAAGCGCAATAATTGGTAAGAAACCACGAGATTTACCAGTCGTTTCCGTTGCTGCTGCAAGTGGAGGTGCTGTTGATGAAGTTACTGATGATAAACCCGCACCAATACCTAATGGTGCCAAAAGCCCAACTGCCCACCCCGGCAAATATGAGCGAATCGTTTCAGCATGCTGACGTAAATAGTTCACAATGCTTTGTTGATCACTTCCAGCGATATCAGAAATCGTATTAAGACTAGGTTTGATTGCACTATTAAGTGTACTTTCAATCTCAGCAGATGGCGCAGTACCACTTAAATGAGTCAGTACAGTATTTTTAATTTGGTCATTATGAGAAAAAAGATCTGATAATGATGGAGCCACACTGTTTTTCAATTGTCCAATAAGATCAGGTTTAGCAGCTAATAATGAAAGTAAGATTGGATAAAATTTAGATAAAGCATTTGTTTTGTCGCCCAAGAATCCATCTTGGTTGTTTAATATTGTTGATGATACTTTTTCTTTAAGCAGTTCTATAGGGTTTATCGACATTGGTTATTCTCCCGAATTTTATAAGTCGTAACCAGCAACTTTTGATTATTCAAATACTTCTATTTGCTGATAGTTTTTTATTCTAATGCGCTCGAAATCTTTTGTTGTCTTTTAAATAATTTATATACAATTTTCCATCGAGTATTTACAAAATAGGCAGATCATTATGATCTGCCTGTTTATATTTTGAATAAGCTTTTAGCTGTTAGAAACTATATAGCAAAAGTCTGTAATACTTTACCAGTAAGGTTTTGACCTAGTAATGGCGTATTTTTCCCTTGCGATAAAATAGTGTCTTTGCTTAAGGTCCAGCTTAATTCAGGATCGACTAACACCCACCCTGCTTCAGCTTGCCAACGCGCAGTCATGTTTGCTACCTGTGCAGGAGCACTTGTTACTTTAGTAACCCACTCAAGCGGCTCAAACAAACCTTCATTAATAAGCTGAATACCTAAAGCTACATAAGTATCAAATGCACTAATACCCGGTTGAGTTTCAGCAAATGGTGCCATTTTCGCTGAACTGCTTAAAGGTTCATGATGTGTACAAATTGCATCAATGACCCCTTGTTTTAAACCTTGGCGTAAAAGTTCTTTATCTTGCTCAGAACGTAATGGTGGACGAACATGTGCAAGTGAATTGAAGCCATCAGTTAATTGTTCTGTTAAATGCAACTGATGCATTGCTACATCGGCAGTCACAGGCAAGCCTTTTGCTTTTGCTGCACGAATTAATTCAACCGACGCACCGCAAGACAATAAACCAAAGTGAGCTTTAACACCTGTCGCTTCAATCATAAGCAGATACTTTGCAATCGCTACAGTTTCAGCAATTGCAGGAATCATTGGTAAACCTTGACGTGATGCGATAAAACCTTCATGAGCGCAGCCATCTTTAGCAAGTTGCGGTTCTTCAGCATAGAACACGACTGTTAAACCAAGACCAGCGGCATACTCTAATGTACGTACAACAACATCATCATTTTCAAAGGCAGCATTCGCATTTGATACAGCAGTACAACCACCCTTTTTAAGGCCTGCCATATTTGCTGGTTGCTTACCATTTAAGCCTTGAGTCTGAGCACCAATGATATGCATGTGAATACCACCATCAAGCCAAGCTTTTTCAACCAAGCCATGAATGAGGGCACCATTGTCTTGAACAATTGGCTTTGAGTCTGGTGGGGTAATGACATGCAAAATACCATTAGCACGTGCAGCCTTCCCTTCAGATTTAAGCGTACCATGCTGTTGCTGACCTGGTTCACGCAGACGTGCACACAAATCAACCATGGTTGGCATTAACCATTTGCCTTGACCATCAATGATTTGTTCAACCTGTTCAACTGGAGCAATCAACTTACCGTCTTGAATATATACAGTTTGTACGCTGTCTGTTTTTTGGATTGGGTCTAACACACGTACATTTTCAATTTTTACAATACTCATGTGATCCATCCTTACAACGCAATCGCTTCAATTAAACCTTGTTCTTGAAGTTGCCCTTGCATAGACAACGCCAGTACAGCCATACGAACTGCAATACCGTTAGTAACCTGTTTTAAAATCACAGACTGTTCACCGTCGGCAATACTCGAATCAATTTCTACACCACGATTCATTGGACCGGGATGCATAACAATACAGTCCGGTTTAGCTAAACTAAGGCGCTCTTTGTTTAAGCCATACATTCTGTAAAATTCAGATTGCGAAGATAACGCTGGTGAATCAATACGTTCATTTTGAATACGTAAAGCAATAATCACATCACAACCAGTAATGCCTTCGTCCATGTTATTAAACAAACGAACATGCTCACCATATTCTGAAAAACCAACCGGTAATAATGTATTCGGAGCAATCACACGAATATCTTTACATCCAAGAGTTTGAAGTGCAGCCACATCTGAACGTGCTACGCGAGAGTGTTTAATGTCACCGATAATGGCAACACTTAAGTCTTCAAATGGTTTTTTGGTTTCACGGCGAATGGTAAGCATATCAAGCATCGCTTGCGTTGGATGAGCATGACGCCCATCTCCGGCATTAATAATTGCGACTTTTGGACATACATCTTTAGCAATGAAATGTGCAGCACCCGAAGATGAATGGCGGACTACAAATATATCTGCAGCCATTGCCTCAAGGTTCCAAAGCGTATCTCGTAAAGTTTCACCTTTAGATGTACTTGAACGAGCAATATCAATGTTCAATACATTGGCAGACAAACGCTTTGCTGCTGCTTCAAAAGTAGTACGGGTACGAGTGGAATTTTCAAAGAAGAGATTCATCACCGTCCGTCCTTCTAAAAGCGGGCGGTTAATTAAATTATTATTATCGTCTAAAAAGCTTTGCGCGGTATCTAAAATCTTAGTGAGGTTTTCTTTTGAAAGGCCCTCAATCGTTAAAAAATGTTTTAAATTTCCGTCTTGATTGAGCTGAACCTGGCTCGGTTGATGCAACGCTGCAATATGCATAATGGATTCCTATGGGTCGAATCGCGAAAACGTGCATAGTGTAGCTGAATTCCATCTTTTTCGCAGAAGAACTTTACAGAATAAGACCCTAAATTGACCAGAAAATTTAGGGCCATGCCAAGATTACCTTAAAGCACCAATATAATGATGTGGAACTTGTGCCCGATAAATGTCTTCAGCCGTGATTTCTGTTTCTTCGCTCACTTGAATATTGGCGGTGATTTGTTTTTGAGGAAGCTCTGGTATTGAGTCAGTCAATGAATTTAATCGCTCAACATAGCGTTTTAGTTCATCATCATCTGTTTCCAAGGCTAGCGCCATTACATACTTTGCATAATCTTTATTTTGGACCACATACAATGCATCTATGACCCGCCCCGTGACCCTACGCATACGTACATATATTTGTGTGGACACTGAAAAAGCTTCTGCATTGGTTACAAAACCATTCCCCATCATATCTTTCATTTATATTCCCCTATGCTTTTTAAATCATAAAATTGGTTAAAAACCATTTATTAAATAAGTTTTACTCATAGAGATTTAGCAAAATACATACCAATTTTTGTTTTTTAAGCTTTAAATATCAGTTTATTGGTTGCCAAGTGATAGGTTGCAATAATTTAAAAACCTTTACACATCAAAATAAGTTAAACTTTGCATCGTTAATATTTATATGTTTTGGTCAATCGAGTTTATGAATACCTCTTTACGTTTAAACCACTATTGGATTACTTGTGCTGATGGTTTAGAAACCCTCTTACAAGAAGAAATAGAACAGCTTGGCACCAAAGTGACAGAACGTAAAGCTGGACGTTTAATCATTGAAGGGACGCTTGAGCATGCTTATCGCATTTGTATGTGGTCACGTCTCGCTTCTCGTGTTTTACTTCCAATTCATACTTATGAACTTGAACACACTCATGATGCACGTGATGTAGCAGAAGAGCTTTACGAAGGTGCAATGAGCTTTGACTGGTCACTTATTTTTGCACCACAAAGTACCTTCGCTATTCGCTTACATGCAGAGCGTGAAATTAAAGTTAATACCCAATTTGCAACGCTTAGAGCAAAAGATGGTGTGGTTGACTCCTTTATGGAAGCTGTAGGCCGTCGCCCAAGTATTGATACTAAACAGCCAGAAATTACGTTATATGTGCTTGCAGGTAAAACTGAACATACTTACTGCCTAGATTTATCTGGTGACTCATTACATAAACGCGGCTACCGTCGTTATATGACGGATGCACCGATTAAAGAAAACCTTGCTGCAGCAATTTTACAAAAAGCCAAGCTCAAAGAACGTAATCCAGAGCTTGTCTTCGACCCAATGTGTGGTTCAGGTACTTTTATCATTGAAGCATTAATGATTTTAACTGACCGCGCACCTGGTCTTGTTCGCCGTTTTGGCTTTAATGGTTGGCATGGTCATGACCGTGAACTTTGGCTTTCACTCAAAGCTGAAGCAGCAGAGCGTCATGAAAAAGCTCTTGAGCAGCCACTACCTAAGTTTTATGCGTTTGATGCAGACTGGGAAGCTGTAAAAGCAACACGCGAAAACATTATTGCGGCAGGCTTTGAAAAATTACTAGGCCAAATCCAAATTGAAGAACGTACTTTAGCTGACTGGCCAGATTTTGCCGCTGAAAAGAAAACAGCTTTTATTGTAACCAACCCTCCATATGGCGAACGTTTAGGTGATAAAGCATCAAACCGCTCTCTTTATTTAGGTCTATCTGCACTTTTACAAAAACATTTCCCAAATCAATATGCAGCCATTATTGCAGCTCAAATTGAACAAGCAGACGTTTTAGCTTTTGAAGCGCCTGAAACTTTACGTTTAATGAATGGTAAGTTACCAATTTACATTCGTTTCGGTGCAATTAAACCAGAAAAAGTAACACAGCCATTCTTAGCAACTTGGCAAGCTCAACCAGTTGAAATGGAAGAAGCTCAAGACTTTGCGAACCGTTTGCAAAAAAATATGACAGCCTTAAAAAAATGGGCTACCAAAGAAAATATCTATTGCTTACGTTTATATGATGCCGACTTACCTGACTTTAATGTCGCTGTAGATTTATATGGCGATCGCTTACATGTTCAGGAATATGCACCACCAAAAACAATCGATCCTGAGAAAGCAAAAAAACGTTTTAATTTAGCGCTTGCTGTAATTCGTGCTGTGACTGGTTTGAACCGCGATGCGATCTTTATTAAAACGCGTGCTCGTCAAACAGGTACTAACCAGTATACGAAACAAAGTACAGCTTCAAAACGTTTTATCGTTCAAGAAGGTAAAGCTAAAATTTTAGTGAACCTGACTGACTATCTTGATACAGGTTTATTCCTTGACCACCGTCAAATGCGTTTACGTATTGCTCAAGAAGCTCGTGGTAAACACTTCTTGAACTTATATAGTTATACCTCTACAGCTAGCTTACATGCAGCTTTAGGCGGTGCTGCAAGTACTACAAGTGTCGACTTATCGAACACGTACTTGAGCTGGTCTAAAGAAAACTTCGTTTTAAATGGTTTAACTGTAGATCATGCAGATGAACAACACATGTTCTTTGCAAGTGACTGTTTTGAGTGGCTAAAAGAAGGTCACGAACAATACGACCTTATCTTTATTGACCCACCTACCTTCTCTAACTCTAAAAAGTTCTACGGTACTTTCGACGTACAACGCGACCATGTTTCTCTTATTAAACGTGCAATGAACCGTTTAACAAGTGAAGGTACGCTTTACTTCTCAAATAACTACCGTGGCTTTGAGATGGATGAAGAGATTGAAGCGTTATACGACGTTGAAGAAATTACCTCTGAAACGATCGGACTTGATTTTAAACGTAATCAAAAAATCCACCGTGCATGGAAAATTCAACATTTAGGATTGAACTAATATAAATTTGGCGGGAAGTTATTATTACTTTACGGTAATGATAACTTCGCCATGTACATTTTTCGGTTCAAACTCATAACGTGTAAAACGGTCCGCTCGATCTGGTAGCGCCACCATTTCTAATTTTTTCTTTTCTTTAATGTCTATCACCTGATTTTGTTTTTGTTCTTGATAAGGTGATAACACACTCGATCTTAATGAGTTCCAGCGAACTTCTTGTAAATAATTATCTCCTAATTCTTTACGAGCTTGATGCTGTTCTGTTTCAGGCTTCTTGGCATCATCTTGAGCTTTAGCAATAATGACGGGTAAAGATGTAGTGACCGCTCCTGTTTGAGTTGAAAGTGCACTTTCCGTCATTGGTTGTGCTGCCCATGTATTTGATAACGATACAAATACACCACTCAAAATTCCCAGCATATACCCTTGTTTATTATTCATTAGCTACTTCCTAAAATTGTTATTGTTCGTTATATCGAATCAAACTAGCAACTTTTTAACCTTGTCGCAATGTTATAAAGAAACTTCCCGATAATTAGCATTGATCATTTTAAAACCTGAAACTCTTCACAGGCTTTTTGTGAATATTCAAGTTGTTTTATAGATTGTTATCTCAGACTTGAACCATTCTCCTAAATCACTTACTGTGATTTTATAATTTATTTGTATTTGATTTTATTTATAAATACACACCATGTGAGGTGAAATAATGCTTCAGCAGTGCTGCCAATTACTAGAAGATCTCCAACTTAAAGTCGCATTTATTGAAAGTGCTAGCTCAGGCTACTTAACCAGCCAGTTTTCGATTCACAAAAATAGTGGTGCTGATATTTTACTGGGTGGTTTGGTCAGTTATGACCCCAGCATTAAAATTAGTATTTTAAAAGTGGACCCAAAGTTAATCGATATGTACACGGCAGAATCGCCACAGGTTACAGAAGAAATGTGTAAGCTGGGTCAAACCCTATTTCAGCAAGCGGATATTATTGTAAGTTGTACAGGTTTACTCAAACATGGTGGTAGTGAAACTACTGAAAAACCTGTAGGTACCTTTTTTATCTGCATTTCTTACCAAGGACGTATTTATCATTATCCTTATTTTTTATCAGGTCATGCCGAACAAAAACTTAAAACACTCACGCAAAAAGTAGCCAACTCAATTATGACGCTTGTATCTTCAAATCAGCCTAAAATTTAAATATAAAAAAGAGAATATGTTTCCATATTCTCTTTTCGGTTTTAGCAGAAAAAACTTAGCTGAGTTTCATTTTATCAAAGACCAAGTGACCATGATCGCCTTTAACTAAAATGGTATCGCCTGCAACAAACTCACCTGACAAGATTTTTTGAGCCAATGTGTTTTCAACCTGTTGTTGAATTGCACGTTTTAATGGACGTGCTCCGTATACAGGATCGAAACCAGCATCAATCAATAAGTCAAATGCGCTGTCATCTACAGTTAGGCTCATATCGCGATCAACCAGACGTGAACGTAAACGATCTAACTGAATATCCGCAATACCACGAATCTGTGCTTTTTTGAGTGAATGGAAAATCACAAGCTCATCAATCCGGTTAATAAATTCCGGACGGAAATGCTGACTTACCGCATTCATCACGACTGTACGCACTTCATCATCAGTTGCACCTTCGCCAAGCTCACGTACATCTTGTGAACCCAAGTTCGATGTCATCACAATAACCGTGTTTTTAAAGTCCACTACTCGACCTTGTGAATCGGTTAAGCGACCGTCATCCAATACTTGTAGCAAGATATTGAAAACATCTGGATGCGCTTTTTCAACCTCATCAAACAACACCACACTATATGGTTTACGGCGAACAGCTTCAGTTAAAACACCGCCTTCTTCATAACCCACATACCCTGGAGGCGCACCAACTAAACGGCTAACAGAGTGTTTTTCCATGAATTCACTCATGTCGATACGAATCATGGCATCATCACTATCAAACAAGAAGTTAGCTAAAGCTTTAGTCAACTCAGTTTTACCTACACCTGTTGGACCTAAGAACAAGAATGATCCGCTAGGACGATTCGGGTCAGATAAACCAGCGCGTGAACGACGAACTGCATTCGATACCGCAACAACAGCTTCATCTTGACCTACAACACGGTCATGTAAAAACTCTTCCATATGAAGGAGTTTTTCACGCTCGCCTTGCATCATTTTAGCGACTGGAATACCCGTTGCAGCACTAACGACTTCAGCAATTTCGTTTTCAGTCACTTTAGTACGAATGAGTTTTGGCTCTTCGTTTTCTTCAGCAACTTCGTCTTGCTCAAGTTGTTTTTGAAGCTCTGGAATTACACCATATTGCAAACGTGCTGCTTCAGCCAAATCACCTTCACGCTGAGCTTTTTCAAAAGCAATACGCGCTTTATCAAGTTCAACCTGAGCCTGTTTGGTACCTTCTACCAAAGTTTTTTCAGATTTCCACACTTCTTCCAGATCGTTATATTCTTTCTGAACTTCAGCGATCTGTTTTTCAAGATGAGTAACTTCGGCTTTACTGCCTACATCTTCATCTTTTTTCACCGCTTCCAATTGCATTTTTAACTGGATTAAACGGCGATCAAGTTTATCAAGTGCTTCAGGTTTAGAGTCAATCTCCATTTTGATACGAGAAGCTGCTTCATCGATCAAATCAATTGCCTTGTCTGGTAATTGACGGTCTGTAATATAACGATGAGACATTTTCGCCGCAGCAATAATCGCTGAGTCTAAAATTTGCACACCATGGTGAGTAGCATATTTCTCTTTTAGACCACGTAAAATCGCAATGGTATCTTCTACACTTGGCTCATCAACCAATACTTTTTGGAAACGACGCTCTAAAGCTGCATCTTTTTCAATGTATTGGCGGTATTCATCTAGGGTTGTTGCACCTACACAGCGCAATTCACCACGAGCCAATGCAGGTTTCAACATGTTTCCTGCATCCATCGCGCCATCGCCTTTACCTGCGCCTACAAGCGTATGTAGCTCATCAATAAACAGGATGATTTCGCCTTCGTGTTTTGCCAAATCTTTTAAAACTGCTTTTAAGCGTTCTTCAAACTCACCACGATACTTCGCACCAGCAAGTAATGAACCTAAGTCGAGGGATAAAACACGTTTGTTTTTTAAACCCTCTGGCACTTCGCCATTCACAATACGCTGTGCTAAACCTTCAACAATAGCGGTTTTACCAACACCCGGCTCACCAATGAGTACAGGGTTGTTTTTTGTACGACGTGACAAGACTTGAATGGTACGGCGAATCTCATCATCACGCCCAATAACCGGATCAAGTTTTCCAGATAAAGCCCGCTCAGTTAAATCAATCGTATATTTATTAAGTGAGTCACGTTGGTCTTCGTGATTATTACTCATGACTTTGTCACTACCTCGAATATGTTCAATTACTTTGCGTAAGCTGTCGGGAGTGACACCTACGGCACTTAAAATATTTTTTGTTTCGCCAGTTTCTGCCAAGCCCAATAAAACCCAGTCAGTTGACAAAAATTCATCACCCGCTTTTTGCGCATATCGATCTGCCAAGTTAAGCGCTTTAACTGCTTCTGGGTTTAAATTGACATCGCCTGTCGGATTCGCAATGGTCGGAGCATCTTTTATAGCTTGCTCAAGCTTTTGTTTAAGTTCAGGTAACCGTGCACCTGCTTGTTGCAACAAGCTAATATTGGAAGGCTCTTCTAATAAGGTACTCAAAATATGAATACCTGCTATAGCAGTATGGTCTTTACCCATCGCTAAAGATTGAGCATCTGAAAGGGCTTGCTGCAAGCGGTTTGTAAATTTTTCAAAACGCATTCTTGTTATTCCTCACAACAAATTTGTACTTGTCTAATAGATGGGAACACTTTTTCGGATTTCAAATAAATTTTTATATATTTTTCATAATGTTATAAAAATAACAATAAGTAAAACTCCATTATAATATGGGTTTATGAGTGATCTATTTCAAGTATATTTTGTATAATTTTTAAGAGAAAACAAAAACCTGATATTTCATCTGAATTTTTATCATAAATGGCAATTTTAAAGCCGTAATATATTTAATAGTTAGCATAGTTAAATTTAAAAATATTGAAGGCAGTCCCTCACTTGAGAGACTGCCTTATAAAATGGCTAATCAATTATGCCATTGATGGAACGGACACTTAGCTTGCTCTGTTTTTTCTTTTGGAATATCTGGCGTCGAGATTGGACGACGCTGATGCTGTTCCTGAATGATAGGGAATACCGACGTAAAGAAGTTTGACCAACCACCGGTACGTACTCTTAATAAATTATATTGCTCAGGTGATGTTACCGCTTGAGTAAATGTTTCTGGGTTAGCGACCGTGATCGTTAAAATATTAGATGAACCACCTTGGCTGAATTGTCTCAATATCTTGATTAAATCTTTAACGCCAAAGTCTTCACGAATATTAAAGTCTGTAGGTGCACCATCGGCCATTAAATTTGTACCCGTACCGTCAAAACCTTTTAAAGCACGGCTAAATTCAGCCACTTGATGATCAACAACCAAATCTGCTGGACTTGGTGATGGACTTAAATCTGATGCTACTGTTGTACCTAAACGACGACCATCAGCGCTCGCCCCATTCCATGCCCCCATCTCCACATGATTTTCAAAAGTTCCCACACCGGGTTGAATCTGAATACCAAAAGGATGCTCTTCTGAACCATAACGTTCAGCTAAGCCTTTAAGACTTTGCGCAAATTGTGGCCATGGTTTTCTAAATGTTTCGACTGAAATTTCAGCAATCATTTGAACAATCTGATCGCCTAATTTATCGACTTCAGAATTTCCTCGTCCATAACGCGGTTGTGCCAAAGCAATCTCTCGTAAACGCTTATAGCGATCAGCTTGTGCAGCAATACGAGCATGCCCAGCTAAATTACTAATAAATGGCTCAGTCATTTTATAACCCCAGTCACAACACAAGCACTCTAAGAGTTCAGGTAATGTAGTTACTGCAGTTAATGGATCAAAAACCATTGCCTTAATCGCATATAGTGAATTAATGGTATTACTGAGCGAGATATAACACGGTCCATAAATATTATATTTAGCCCCACCACTATAAAAATCCTGACCTTTAGCCAAACAATCATCCATCAAAACATTTAGAATTGGAGATGGACAAATATCTGTATTGGCACCATAACCCAGAATTTGCCCATTAAATGCCTTGCGATTGAGCAATTCAAAATGTTGCTTATATAGATCTAATAGTTCTTCAAAACTATCTATCTGATCGGCAGGTTTCGTATTTAGTGAAACAGTTTGCCCAAACAGATAGCTTTGCCCAGCACTTGAAATTGTTCTACCCTGATTTAATGCACATTCCAAAGGCTGTAATGTCGAGAAACCACCTAATGAAAACCAGTTTTCACCAGGGAACTGAGGTTCATAACAACCATCACAGGCATAATTTTGGGCTGAACGGATATCGACTTTAGAATTCCAATTTGGCAAATTAGAGAGCGCATCTCCCCCTACACTATTACCACTCTGATGAAGACTAGGAATGAGTTTTTCATCATTTAATAAAATTGGATGGGCACCGCCAGATAAAATTGCATGCGCAGCCACTTCTAGAATTTCTTCAGGAATATCCTTGCGAGTGCGTAAAGACAAACATGGTGCATTTAATGGTAAACGACCTGATGCACGAATGAATAATTTTGTGACCTCATTATAAGCTGGTTTGGTTTTAGAAAAGTCTTCTTCACCATCAGCGACTGTACCACCAACTGTAATCTGTTGAATCCATTGCCCCAAAGATGCACCTTGAGGATAAGGTCCCGAACTACCACCCATTGCGAGATTACCAAAAGGTTGATGGTCTTCCATAAACATACGGTTCTGTTGTACTTTTTCGTCTAGCTTGATATAGAAGGCATCGATAATTTCCTGTGCTTCTTCAAGCGGAATCGTATCTTTGTCAAGGAAAGGTTGCAACAGCTGATCCATACGTCCAAATGCTGTTGGCTCACCATTTAAATGCAAACAACTATGCAATGTGAAAATAAATTGAACTGCTTCAATAAATGTGTCCGGTTTATCTTTCGATAACTTTTCCATTCGTCGACCAATCGCAATTAAATTATCTCTTTCGAACTCTTGTCCTTTTTGCATCTGGTCCGCGACTTTAAATGCGAGCTTTGAGTAATTTAAGAAATATTCAGAAATACCAATTAGTGCTAATCTCGAAGCTTCATAGAAGTCTTTTTTTTCTGGAGTCTGCGCATTGCTTGCATGTTTAGCAATTTCTTGTTGTAGACCAGCTAAACCTAAATCTAATGCCTTTTTATAATTTGGAATAACATGTCCAACACCCGATGCTTCACTCAAGTTACGCAAAAAGCCCTGAAGACGTTCTTCCTCAGATAAATACTTCATGACATAACGACCTTCACCCAAGGTCAGATTTGGCATAGCTCCTACAATAATTTCATCTGGCATAATGCGATAGGTATCTGATCCATAAATGACTTTACCTTCACATTCACGCCCAGCTGAATACGGAATGACTTCACCATTTTTTAATAAAATTTTCCGTCCGCGGAAACCATAGTTTTCTGATGAGAATAACTGCAAACTTAATCGAATGGCCCAACCTTTGCGCAGCATAATAGATAAACCCATAATATTTTCAGGCTTATCACTGATATCGAACTCATCAATATAATAATCTACCGCTCGTTCAATTTCTTCTTGTTTACGGTTGAAGTACCAGTTGTCTTGCCATAAAGAAAATGTATTTTCAAGTAAACTTAAAATACGATTAGAAGGTGGTTTAAAAAATTCACTATGGGGATTTAGCCCAGTTGCCATATTAAAAAGATAATTACTATGATTGTAGTACATCAAACCATTATCGGAACTATTCGTATAATGGCGATCAAATCGATTCCAATCCATACCTGGGAAAAAATTCCAGTTATCTTTATCTAGTCGACTAAAATCATTTAAATATTCTGGTGCATCATCTAATGCTAAATCCTTTAAACTTGGAATATAAAATATTCCTCCCAAATCTGAATGAAGGCTATTGAATAGACGGTCATTCATAAAGCCTTCTATTGCCCCAATCTGACTTGCCATAACTTCTTCTAAAATGGCAGCAGTTTTTGCAAATCCAGCAAAATAAATTCCTGCTTCATCGGCTTTAGTTACCGATTTTGGCACTCTAAAACTTGAATTTGATTCAGCACGGCCAAACGGTAAACCTAGACGCAGAATAGGCGTGGTATTTCCATTTTCATCTTGTACACGAGAAGCTTTAATGTGCGAACGGCTATCACGGTCTGGAATAATTGTGTCGTCAGTTTTACGCCCAATCAAATCTTCAATTTGATCTTCTGACATCATGTTGATTTGATCCCAATTAATTAAAAACCTTTGAGATAAAACGTATGAACCACCAAAATGATCAATATCTTCTGGACCAATTAAAGTATGCTTTGCCAGTGAAATAGGATCAGATGGATTATTTAAATTTTCAGAAAAACGACACCCTAAAACCTTACCATTGCGACCTGTTTTAGATTGTGAAGCAGTAACTTGACTAAATATTTCTTTAATATCTGAAGCTAAAAAATGCTCAATATATGTCTGTAATACTGTACACGCATCGGCATCATCACTTTTTACATGCAACCAAATGTCGCCATCCGAATTTTTAAAACTCCCATTAGAATCAGAGAAAACTTCTGAGACATTTGGATTTTTTTCTTCAGGATAATGTAATTGCATTCCCTTTGGTCGTGACAACTTATCTTTTTCACAAATCAGATCCCAATTATCAAAAGAAACACCAATTGCCAAAGTTGTATTTTTACTAGAAAGTGCTGGATTCTTATTGACCTCTTGACGCACAGCTATCATTAATTGTCGTATTCTTTCCCGCGTAATTTCTTTATTTAGCCAAACTGTACTAAAAATGGCATGGGGTGAAGGATAAACCAACCCACGTTGCATATATTTCCATATTTCAGTAAAACGATCTTCATAAGATATATTTAACATTATATTAGTTCCTTTAAAATTTTTATATAATAATTAAAATTATGATTATAAATTTAATTACAGAAGCATTATTCATAATAAAATTTAAAATAACAAGAAATTTAAAATCAAACAAAAACAGTAAGAATTAATAAAAACCCCAATATAAATTTAAGTTTAGATAATTTAAAATATAAAAAAGAAAAATACAAACAAAATAAATATAAT
>NZ_JBIUCP010000062.1:0-18059 GCF_044538765.1 Acinetobacter sp. ABJ-A23_2 | reverse complement strand
GCTTTTTATAACTTATGAAACAATTTCTTAAGAATAATTAATCTTAGATGACATTAAAGTTAATTCTATTTGGTTAGTAACAACTCAAGCTGAGTTAACAAAAAATTCACCCTCTACATAAAGCCAATAAATTTGTCAAGACTAATCTGTCTACCTGCCATATTTTTTTAAAATTAATTTAATATTTCCCTAGCACTAAAAAACATACTCTCCGTACGCGATCATATTTTTCTATAGTTTTTTGTTTGTAACATGGTTTTTTTATAAAAATTACAAATTATTATTTTGATGGATGTAATGGCTCAAGCTAAGAGAATTTTTTTCGATCTATGTTTTATTTTCTCAAAAATTATGATTCCTAGCCTTCTGGCTCACATGCCTTACTCTTTTTATTTACTGACATTAATACTGCCACCAGTATTCTAAGTGTACTGTCCATTTGTGTAGGCATAGATATACTTAATATTATTTAATCACAATACTTTTGAGCTAATGAGCAACATTGCTACGATTTTATTTACGCTAATACCTTTCATATTTTAATTTGCACATTAATCTTGGATTTAATATTAAAAAATCGACTTATTTTTCTTGGTCTATACAACAAATGTGTTGCGCTCTGGAATATTAATCGACAAGTTTCATTTAGTGTCGGTACTGTTGTTCTCATTTCGATATATAACTTGATGTCTGACTTAAGCGATCTGCTTCGCTATCAACATACTTTTTTAATTGCAGCTTTAATCTGCTTACTTTCACTCATTCCCGTTTTAAAGGAGAAAACCCATGTCTAACCAAATGGATCAGGCCATTCAAAGTGTCATTGACCTACATGTTTTAATAGAAAATGTATTTACAGGCAAAAATGCACAGCAAAGTCTTAAGCCTCTTTTAGATAGCTTTGATCAGAATTTTAAGATGGTTACGGTTCAGGGTCACAGCATTGGTTTCACCGAAGTTAAAAGCTTATTTAGTCAAAATATTGGAAACCAACCCTCTTTAAAAATCGATATTATTAAGAGTACAGCTTTATACGAATTTGAAAATTATTGTTGGGTGCAATATCAGGAACATCAACAAACTGATGCAACCGAGACAGTACGTACATCCACAGCCTGCATCAAAGTAGAAGGTGAAAAGTGTTATTGGGTTTATTTGCATGAAACTTTAATTCCCTCATCTTCTTAACTCATCTAGAGCATTTTAAAGATGGCACCTATTTTGCTTAACAATATTACGTTTTATAAAAATCGTAATACTGATCAAAATGGGGAGCTCTCGATATGGGTTATGTTGCAAAGGAATTTACGCGAAAGAACAGGCTGATTCTCAGTATTTGTTCTTTCGTGATTCCAATATGTCTTTGGTGCGCAATCAGTTACTTACCTTTTGTTTGGCATCCTCAAGTACAAATCACAAGTTCAGGCAGTGTTCCTTACTTACAAGTAGGCAGTCGCGTTGATAAAAATGTGTTCTATCTCGAAGCACAAAATGCAGTCAATCGAAATTCTGCACCACCACAAGGTATTTTGGTCAATCCGATTTATTTACCTGCTCCCCATGAGGTCGCTAAGGCTTTGGTCACCGCCTTTACCACGCCACCAGAACAACCTGATTCGCCGTGGTTTCATCAAAGTTTATGGCACAGCATTAAACTGGTTTTTTCAGCCTTTTTTATCTCTTCACTGATTGGGATTCCACTGGGTATTTTGTGCGGTTTTTCTAAGCGAATATCACTGTTAACAGAACCTTTTGTCGAGTTTTTCCGTTACTTACCAGCTCCCGCCTTTGGCGCACTTGCAGTAGCAATTTTAGGGATTAATGACGCACCTAAAATTGCCATTATTGTGATTGGTACACTTTTTCAGCAAATTCTAATTATTGCCAATACCACCCGAATGGTAGATCGAAGCTTAATTGAAGCTGGCTATACGCTTGGCACCAATAAGCTCAAAAGTTTATTTCATGTGGTGATTCCTGCAGCTTTACCTGATATTTACCGTGATTTACGTGTGTTACTCGGCTGGGCTTGGACCTACTTAATTGTTTCAGAGTTGATTGGTACGACCTCGGGTATTACGTGGTTTATTACCCAACAGGCTCGCTATCAAAACTTTGACAATGTCTATGCGGCTATTTTGATTATTGGGGTGATTGGTCTGGTCTGTGATTGGCTATTAATGAAGTTAGGTGAGCGGATGTTTACTTGGAAAGTAGGAGCAAAATAATGAACGATTCAACATTTAACGCGCATGAATACTTTCAAAAAATTTATGAACGTCCGGTGATTTTGGAAGCTAAACAACTGAGCCAAGTGTTTAAGCATGGTCACAGCGAACGCACTGTTTTAAATAAGCTCGATTTAAAAATTCACAAAAGAGAATTTATTTGTGTGATTGGTCCTTCTGGCTGCGGCAAATCGACTCTAAGCCGTGTTATTGCGGGTTTAGACCCGTACCATAGTGGAGAAGTTTTGGTAGACGGCGAATGCATTACGGGCCCATGTCCTGAACGCGGCATGGTGTTTCAGGGCTATACCCTTTTTCCGTGGAAAACTGTAAAAGAAAACGTGATGTTTGGTCCGCAAATGCGCGGCGCTAGTCAAATGACAGCCGAAGCTCAAGCACGTGAATGGATTAATATTATTGGTTTAGAAAAATATGAAAATCAGTATCCACACCAACTTTCTGGTGGTATGAAACAGCGCGTTGCAATTGCTAGAGCTTTGGTTAATCAACCTAAAATTTTACTCATGGATGAACCTTTTGGTGCACTCGACCCGCACACTCGTCAAAAAATGCAAAAGCACTTGATGGATTTATGGCAAAACATTGATATCACCATTATTTTTGTGACCCATGACATGGATGAAGCCATTTTACTGGCAGACCGAATTGTGGCACTCAAAGCCAACCCAGGTGAAATTAAAGAAATTATTGAGGTTAATTTGCCGCGTCCACGCTCACTCGACTTAATGGGCACCCCTGAGTTTAAACAGCTTCGTTCACGGGTAGATTATCTGGTACACGCCGAAGAAGATGAGCTTGATCCAGCTTTACAAGATTTACCAAAAATACCGCGTATGACTCAGGTCAGTACAGAAAAATAAGTCAGACATAAAAAAGCCCAAGTTCATCTTGGGCTTTTTTTATTTATGGGGTTTATTTAAGTTGTTCGATGAGTGTTGGATAAATCAGCCCATCTACATTTTGTTCAGTTTTATAAATACCGTTTTCGACGTTAAATTTATTGACGTGATAGCTAGAGCCATAAATCGAGTCAAAGCCTTGAGATTTAGTAAATACTTTTTTATTGGCATTGATATCTAATAAATGCGTACCGCTAACCATCAACTCATATTGTTTT
Source organism: Acinetobacter sp. ABJ-A23_2 (assembly GCF_044538765.1). NCBI lineage: Bacteria > Pseudomonadati > Pseudomonadota > Gammaproteobacteria > Moraxellales > Moraxellaceae > Acinetobacter > Acinetobacter sp. ABJ-A23_2. The sequence goes on along the minus strand of NZ_JBIUCP010000062.1, from coordinate 14,693 downwards.
GGGTCAACCCCTGAACGATTTGCCATAATTTTAACCGCATCGGCATGAGTTGCAGGGTCATTAATATATTTAACTGTTTTATCCCACACCTGAATGACTTTTTTCCATTCCTCTTGATGAGCTGTTAAATGGCCCATGTTGACTGTTAATGTGTCGTAAATTAAACCCGGCTTGTCTTTCGAAGTATAAATAATTTTAGAGCCTGCCACTGCTTTTAATGCCTGACCTGCAACAGGTTGCCAAACAGCAATCGCGGAAATATCTGGGCTATTAAATACTTGAGGTAATTGGTTCGTCGCTGAATTTACCAACTTCACGTCATCAGCTTTAATGTTATGGTCGATTAAAGCTGTCGCTAGTAAAAGATGATCAACCAAACCTTTTTCGACGCCGATCGATTTTCCTTTTAAGTCTTGAATGGTGTTAATGCCCTCTTTTGCAATAATGACATCATTGCCCGCAGAATAATCTGTTGCCATGATCATCATGCCTTGCGTACCACCCGAAGCGGTTACCAAGTTATCGCCATTGGTGACCAACACAGCGTCGAGCTGATTTGCGGAAAAGGCTGAAAGCGAAGCCGAATAATCAAACCATTTAAACTCTACATTTAACCCTGCTTCTTTTAACCAACCTTTTTCAATAGCCACTTGCCAAGCCACCCAGCCCGGCCAATCACTATAGCCAATGGTAATTGGTTTTGTATTTGTGGATGCCTGAGCATCTTGTTTGGCCTCGGGCACTTTAGCGGTATTGTCACACCCACCCAATACAACTGCCGATAAAATAGGTACGGATAACAACGCTTTTTTAATCATATAGAAACTTCCCCAACTTTTTTACTAACAACACTTTGAGCGGTTTGATTGAGTGACTGTATATAGGCTCGCCAGCCTCCAAAATGGCTAATATCGGTTGCATCTTGAATGGCATACGCTTCGCAAATAAAGCCTTTGACCCATGTTCCATCTTTTAGTTTCAGGTTCCCAATACCAAGTGGTGCAGGTACTTCAGCCACAATGGCTCCAAAATTTGCTAAGGGAACATCCCACACTTCAACTTCAATTGAAGTACCTGCTGCATCACATTGCAGGCCAGGTTTTGGTGGTGTGGTATTTTTTAAGGCAAAAAGTTTATAAGTTTCTGCAGTCTGAGTTTTCTTAAGCAAAGTGGCATTGCGACTAGTGAGCTGAAAATTAAGCGGCATGCCTGTTAAGTGCGCTCCCACTACAGCAAGCTGTACTGAATGATTCGACTGGATGTTTATACTTTTTTGATAATGTTGAGTTGATTTAGCCAAACTCAGCGATGTTTCGGTTTGCCAGAGCTGCGCAAAATTAGCGAGCGCCTGATCGTGCCACGCAGGTGCAATAAATGTTACCCCGCTTGGTAAGCCATCCTCACGAAGTACATTAGGTAAGGCCAAAGCAGAAAGATCTGCAAAATTGACAAAGTTAGTATAGGCCCCCATGTGTGCATTTTTAGTTAAAGGATCGGCTTCAACTTCTGCAATGGTATAAATGGTTGGCGCTGTAGGAACCATCAATGCATCAAAAGGTTGTAATGCCAAATTAATTTTTCGAGCCAGAACGGAGCGGTTATATTCAGCTTGAAGTGCATCTGTTGCCTTGAGTTTATCTGCTTGCGCAATAATTTGAGCAATGACTGGATGAGCCTTTTCACGTGTTGTCATGCGTTCAACGGCGACTGTTCTTTCTGCCACCCAAGCATCGTTATACAGTGCGACAGCAAGCTCATTAAACGCGCTGAAATCAATACTCTCAACTTCATAGCCCAGTTTTTTAACGCGCTCAATTGCAACTAAAAAGGCTTTTTCAGATTCAAGATCGCCATAAAACTCAAGCTGTGCAGGAATGGCAATTTTTTGTTTAGAAAATTGAGTTGGTACATTGGCTGGATGTACTCGTGAATATTCATCTGTTTCATCGTAGCCCTGCATTAAATTGGCAACAGTCCACGCATCATCAATATGCAGCGCAAAAATAGAAATGACATCAATGGTTCGACATGCAGGAATTAACCCTGTGGTAGAAAACCAGCCCTTTGTCGGCTTAAGGCCCACAATATTGTTATGGCCCGCAGGTACACGTCCTGATCCTGCCGTGTCTGTCCCCAAACTAAAAGGTACAATCCCGTTTGCAACCACCACTGACGAACCAGAACTTGAACCACCACTAATATATTCAGGGTTAAAACTATTTTTTACTGCACCGTATGGAGAGCGAACGCCAACCAGCCCCGTTGCAAACTGATCGAGGTTAGTTTTACCAATCACAATCGCCCCTGCTTTTTTTAGCGTAGCTACTACGGCAGCATCTTGTGTCGCTAAATATTCAACTTCTTTACAGGCTGCAGTGGTGTGGAAACCAACAACATCAATATTGTCTTTAACTGCAAATGGCACACCGTATAGAGGTAAGTCAGCAACATTCTGGTCTTTTAAAACATTAATTTGTGCCTGAATCTGCTCGTTCGATGCAATTTCAATCCATGCATGGTCATCATTTTTAATTTCTGCAACATAGCCAATCAAATCTTCAAGATGGATTTGCCCGTATTGATATGCTGTTTTCCATTCTTGAATGGTCCATAAATTTTTCAACACGCTACTCCTCATTTAGTCATTTTGCTGTATAGGCGGCATGACGGCATCCATCAGTTCTAAATGCCCTTTAATCACCCCTTTAAGCACAATAAATTGCTGGCTAATTTGTCTGAGCTCAGAACTCGCGCCCTGCATTAACATGACTTGCAATATCTTTTGTTGGTCGAGTTGAATATGAAGTGAACTAATCACCTGCGCTAAAAACTGTTGTTGTAAATCGACCAATTGATTACGCAAGGTCATTTGGCTTGCGTCATAAAGTAGCGTTAATGTGCCCACCATGACTTCATTAGCCTGCGCCTGCTCTGCAATCAGGTGTTTATTAATCATGTCGACAATCGCTTGCGAGCGGCTTTCATAGTTCTGCTCGACAATTTTTTGATCGAGAGCATTGAGGGTCGTTTCAGGTACGGTAATACTGATTCGAGCCAACTTTTGTTTTGCCACAGTCTTATCCTTTTGTTTTAGGCGGCTGATTGTTTTGCTTGATATATACGCCTGCACGTACGCTGAGCAATTCGACTAAAAAGGCTTTTAAAGTTGGCTTTGGTTGAACCACAGGTTTTACATCGTTCATATCGCACCTCTAGTTTGGTATTACCAAATTCAGTTTTTGTATTACTAGTATGAGATGCAGAAAATGTGCCAGTTTTTAAGCGTCGTTTTGATGGGCTTGGTAGGAATTTATGAGTGATTTTTGGGCAGAAAAAAGCCCCATGCACAGGGATGGGGCTATCTCTTTTAATTCTTAGTTATGTTTCAATAAATCATTCTGATTAAAAAGAAATCCATCTTTAGGGGCCTCTATCTTTATATTATTTATTAGAATTTTAAAATCATTAATTGCTTTATTTATATCGTTACCTTCTCCCTCATATGTCACAAAGACAACTCCAGCATTAGTACCTGATGAAGCACTGATAAGAAAACGTTTATCAAAGTTAGTTGTAAAAACATTAGCTTGATAATTCATACCACTAATCAATGGAATATTAATATCCTCATTAACCAATGTTACCCCTTTCATTTTTACTAGTGCTTGTTTAGGAATTTGTAGAGAAGCAACCAGATATTGCATACCATCTTCTATACCTTTGGGATAATATATTGAAATTATAATTGCCTGTTTACTCTCCTGTTTTATTGCAACAAATTCTCCATTTTGACCTTTACTAATATCCCAGCGGTCTTTTAGATTAACTACAATATTTTTATATTTTACTTCTTGAGCGTAAGCCGGAGTAAGTAAATGAAAAAAAATAAATGATAGTAATAATATTCTCTTCATAATAATTTCCTTTTTTTATTCATGAAGAATAATATTAAATATCACTAAAATAGTCTAATCATTCAATAATTTAATGTTTTTAATCTTATGACTGATTAATCATCGTATGCGCCCATACCGATAAAGACTCTAAAACAGGCTTAAAAGACTGGCCTAATTCGGTCATTTCATAGACTACTTTAATCGGTGCTTTTTCCCCATAAACGGTTCGAGATATTAAGCCACTTTGCTCTAATTGCTTGAGTTGAAGGCTTAAGGTCATTTCTGTAATGGTTGGCATTAATTGATTGATTTCATTAAAACGTTTTGGCCCATCTTTTAGATAATACAAAATAACGCCTTTCCATTTTCCACCCACCAAATCCATAGCCATACTGATATGACATGGATAAGTTTTTCCATTCATGCTGATTTCACATTTATTTTCAGTATTTGCCATTTTTAACGCCACCTATCAACTTTGATAGTTATTGTACACCCATACTATAAAAATTATAGTGACTATAATTTTTATAGCTACAAGGCATTATTATGGCTTTACTTATTTTGGCCCATCCCTACTACGCTCAATCAATTGCAAATAAAACGATTGTGAATGAACTTATAAAAACCTATCCAGACCTTGAAGTACGAGATATTTTCCAGCTTTATCCAGACTATAAATTTGACGTGAGTGCTGAACAAGAAGCGTTGTTACGCCATGACACTATCATTCTGCAATATCCGATGTTCTGGTTTAATATGCCGGCAATTTTAAAGTTATGGTTTGATGAAGTCTTTACGTATCAGTTTGCTTATGGCTCTGAAGGCGACAAATTAAAAGATAAAAAAGTCATTATTAGTATGACAGTCGGGCAAAAAGAAGCCGATATGGTGAACGACCGAGAAAACTTAATTGATAGCTTTTTAAAAGCGGTTCAATATTCAATTCAATATACGCAAATGCAGTTAAGTAGCACATTCTTGCTTTACGAAGTTTCTCCGTTATCAGGTCATTCAGAGTCTGAAATTAAGTTAAAAGCGGTTGAGCATGGTCATAAAGTATTAAAGCATTTGACCGAAGCATAAGAAAAAAGAGCATCGATATTGATGCTCTCTTTTGGTTTAAGCGACTGGTGCCAAGGTAAATAGCACTTGTCCTGTTTTTACGGTTTGCCCTTTTTCAATGATAATGGTTTCTACCTTCATGCGTTCAGGCGCAATAATTGGAATCTCAATTTTCATTGCCTCAATCACCGCAAGTGTTGCACCTTCTTCAACAATATCTCCCGATGCGCATTCGATTTTCCAGATTGACCCCGGCATGTGTGATTCGACTGCACAGCCTCCTTCAGGAATAACCACGGTTTCACCTTCATCAACAGCATCTAGGCTTTCAGAGATATATTCTTGTAAGCCCGCTTCGTGCCAACGGCGACGTTCAGCCTCAAAGTTAGCTTGTTGCATGTCTTTAAAGGCTTGAATGCTGTCTTGATGTGTTTTTAAAAACGCGTTGTATTCTTTTAGGTTGAGCACACCATCTTCAATATGAAGTTTTAGTCGGCCCGCTTTAAAGTCTTCACGCATTTGCAGAAGTTCAGCCTCAGAAACTTCATAAAACTTCACTTGGTCAAAAAAGCGTAATAACCACGGTTTACCTTCTTCGAAGTCGGCATTTTTACGGTAACGACTCCACATTTGAGTGGTACGACCAACAAACTGGTAACCACCCGGCCCTTCCATGCCGTATACACACATATAAGCACCGCCAATGCCGACCGCATTTTCAGGTGTCCAAGTTCGCGCAGGGTTATATTTTGTGGTGACTAAACGTTGGCGTGGATCGAGCGGCGTCGCCACAGGTGCTCCTAAATACACATCGCCTAACCCCATTACTAAATAGTTCGCACTATAGACCACATCTTTAACTGCTTGCTTAGAAGCTAAGCCATTAATACGGCGAATAAACTCGACGTTATCTGGGCACCACGGCGCATCTGGACGAACAATTTGTGTATAGCGTTCGGTGGCAAGTTGAGTTTGTGAATCTTCCCAAGCCAAAGGCAAATAGACCGTCCGTGAAGGCACCTGCATATTTTGAATATTAGGTAACTCGGCTTCCGCTTGTTGAAGTTTCTCTAAAAGCTCCAGTTGATCGAGCTGGATTGAATCAAAATGAATTTGTAGTGAACGAATACCCGGTGTTAAGTCGATAATGCCCTGAATGTTTTGATCTTTGACCCATTGCATAAGCGCATGAATACGGAAGCGTAAATTTAGGTCGAGTACTAACTCACCATATTCCACCAGTAAATAGCTATTTCCTGCTGGTCGATAGGTCACGCTTGGTAAGTCAGCTTTACCGTCTAAAGTGGCCAAAACAGCATCTTGTAAAGTGTCGGGCTCTGCTTGAATGATTGGGTTGAAATCGATCTGAGTCGTATCAGCCGTGGTTAAGCTTTGATGATATTTTTGGTCGAGTGCTTTTGCTTGCGCGTAACTCACAGGCACAAATTTGACCTTATCGCCGGCTTTCAGCTGCCCGATTTTCCAAAGCTCAGAATGAATCACTACCGCAGGGCAAACAAAGCCACCTAAGCTTGGACCATCCGGCCCCAAAATAATTGGCATATCGCCCGTAAAATCAATTGCACCAATGGCATAAGCATTGTCGTGAATATTGGAAGGATGTAAGCCTGCCTCACCACCGTCTTCACGTGCCCACTCAGGTTTTGGCCCAATTAAACGAATGCCTGTACGGCTTGAGTTATAGTGAATTTCAAACTCATTAGCAAAGAAGATATCAATATCTTGTTTGGTGAAAAAATCTGGCGCGCCATGTGGCCCATACATGACTGCAATTTCCCAGTTTTGGGTAAAGCTTGGAATTTGTGCTTGAGCTAAAGCTGTGGTCGATTGAGCGGAATATTCAGTAATCGGCAGCATATCGCCAATTAATAAATTACGGCCTGCATGCCCACCAAACTGCCCTAAAGTGAAAGTTGCCTGTGACCCTAAATAGTCAGGAACATCGAAACCACCTTTCACACCAATATAGCTACGGCAACCTGAACGGATAAGTCCGCATTTTAAAACTTGGCCTTTTTTTACATTGATGGTTTGCCACATCGGCACAAGTTCACCATCAAGTTTTGAAGGCATATCACCGCCGGTAATGACAATTTGGCTGTCGCAGTGAAACTTTAAGGTCGGCCCTTGCAAGGTGCATTCAAGCCCTGCAGTATTTGGTTCATTGGCTAGAAGCTGGTTTGCCACCGTTAAACTTAGTGGGTCGATAGCACCTGATGGCGGCACCCCAACATCCCAATAACCTAATCGACCTGTTACATCTTGAATGGCGGTTTGAATACCAGCCTGCAACACCTCAATTTTTTGAGTTTTCCATTCAAACGTATTTAAAAAACGGGTGGTTTGAGTACCTAAAGCAAACACATCACAAGCAATAATGTTTTGTAAGTAATCCAGATTGGTTTCAATGCCTGCGACTTGCGTGTTGGCAAGACTAGCACTCATTGCCTGTATGGCTTGGTCCCGTGTTGCAGCAGTCACAATGATTTTGGCAATCATTGGGTCATAAAAAGACGACACCGTTGACCCTGTTTCTACCCATGTTTCGACTCGTGCTTGCGGGTCAAATTTAACATGGGTAAGTAAGCCCGCACTTGGTTGGAACTGTTTAATTGGGTCTTCGGCATAAAGACGTACCTGAATGGAATGTCCTGTTGGCTCTAACTTTTCAGTCGGTGCTGACCAGTCACCGCTTGCCAAGGTAACCATCCACTCGACCAAGTCGACACCAAAGACCTGTTCGGTCACACCGTGCTCGACTTGCAAGCGCGTGTTAACCTCTAAGAAATAAAATTCTTGGGTTTCGGTGTCCATGACAAACTCAACTGTGCCTGCCGAGCGGTAGTTCACCGACTGCATCAGTTGAATCGCAACTTTTTGCAAATACTCACGTTGCTGTTCATTTAGGTGTGGTGCGGGTGTTTCTTCAATGACTTTCTGATTACGGCGTTGTACCGAACAATCACGCTCACCCAACGCTAAAACTTGTCCTTGCCCATCACCAAAAATTTGTACTTCGATGTGGCGTGCATGTTGTACAAATTTCTCTAAATACAAACCCGCATCTTTAAAATTGACCTGCGCCAAATAAGACACGGTTTGATAGGCATCTTTTAATTCAGTTTCGTTCCAGACCAGACGCATGCCAATACCACCGCCACCCGCGGTACTTTTCAGCATGACTGGATAACCAATACGGGCTGCCTCAAACAAGGCCTCGGCCTCATCGGCAAGTAGAGAACTACCCGGAAGTAAAGGTACATTGCTTTTAATAGCGAGTTCACGTGCAGTATGTTTTAAACCAAAATCGAGCATTTGGCTTGAAGTTGGCCCAATAAACGCAATGCCTTGGCTTTCGCACAAATCACAAAACTCAGCATTTTCAGACAAAAAACCATAACCGGGATGGATGGCTTCTGCTCCCGACTGTTTTGCCACTTCAAGGATTTTTTCAATATTTAAATAGCTTTGATGAGCAGGTGCAGGACCAATCAAGAAAGCTTCATCGGCCAAAGTCACATGTAACGAGTCACGGTCGGCTTCGGAGTAAACTGCAACCGAAGCGATCCCGAGTTTTTTAAGGGTACGAATTACACGACAGGCAATTGCACCGCGGTTGGCAATCAGAACTTTTTTAAACATGCTTACACCCCTTCCGCTTCACGGACAACCAGTTGAATTTTGGTTGGGTTATAGGCATTACATGGATTATTGAGCTGCGGACAATTTGAAATTAAAACAATCAAATCCATTTCCGCCCGAACTTCGACGTATTTCCCCGGCCCTGAAATTCCATCATCAAATTTAAGCTGGCCGTCTGGCGTAACAGGCACATTCATAAAGAAGTTAATGTTTGGGCCGATGTGACGGACATTTAAACCATGCTTTTTTGCAATCGGGTGTTTTGCCAAGGCATACATAAAGTTGTTACGGCAACTATGCATTGGGTAGGTTTCATGTGCATAGCGAACCGTATTACTTTCACATGAGCAAGCACCGCCGATGGTGTCATGGCGCCCGCAGTTATCATCATGAATAACGGCAATTGGACGGCCAAAGTTACTATAGAGCTTGGTGCCCTTTTCTAAATAAATCTGTTGGTTAATAGCCAAAGTATCCATTGCGCTATAACGTTCAGTTGGGTTTTCGGCGCTCATAAACAAAGTATCGACCGCTTGGTTTCCCTCCAGATCAATAATTCGAAAATATTGACCCTTTTTAACCTCACACATCCACGCTTCACCCGCAGGACAAACTTCATTTAAAACTGCTTTTTCAAATGATTGTAAAACTGTCATGATGCTTCTCCTGATTTAAATATTGCTAAGCGCGTAGTAGCGGGCTGTGTTTTGAAACGCGCGCTGATTTTGCGAACATGCATCACGACAAATATCGCTGTCTGTTAGAGAATTGGCTTTAAATAAACTAAGTTGAATATCGGCAGGTTGATAGCTTGAGCTGGTGTCTAAACCGTGCGGCGCAGCAGATAAAAATAGCAAGCAATCCATTTCAAAACGCAGTTCAATGCTTTGATCGGTATTGTCAGAACTGACATAAGACAAAGCGCCGTTTTCGTCTGGCACAACTTTAGAAAATAGATTAACTGTGGCACTCAGGTCTTGACTGGCAAGCCCGTATTTACACATTTCAATGAGTAAGCTGTCTAAGCCATTTTGGTACATATCATTGCGGGCATCTTGAAATGTGCGTATCCCAAATTGCTTTTCAATTTGCTCAGGTCGACTTGGGCCACAAAGTGCATCATTCCAGCCATGATCATCATGAACAATGGAAGCCATGACACGGCCAAGGTCTGAATACAATACGTTGGAAGCTTTTAAATAGGCGGTATGTTGCCCTTTTAAACTGTCGGGCATATTGAATCGTTCAAGTACATCGGCAGCATTTACACAAAACAAAGAAACGTTTGCCTGAGCGCCTAGTGATGTAAATCTAAGAATAGTTCCCTTTTGAATACGACCCGACCAGTGATGTCCTCCGGGTAAAAGTTCGGTCCAAATCGCCTGATTGTTATGATAACTTGCAGTGTTCATAGCTACTCCTGTCGGATAGTTTTAGACTTCCTCCCGGGCTTTTATCCCTCCGTGTAGTTCGCTAGGAACCGTGAACTCTCGGTCCAGTCATACTGTAAGTATCGGAACCCTAGATCACTTTTAATTAGTTATGACTATGCAAAGGACATGCCAGCTTAGTATTACGGTTTTGGTTAAAAGTAATACTAATCTTGGGCCGTTTAGGTGCGGTTTAAGTTCAAAAATAAAAAGCTGCACTCAAAATTGTGCATTTCAAAATAAAAAAGCCCCTTTCACGAAGAGGCTTTAGAGTGAAATTATAAGGCTAAGATTTTTAAGGAAGTAGAATTACCTTACGGCATTCCTGTTCTCTTTCATTAAAAATGCGATAACCCTCTGCGGCATCTTCTAATTTCATTCGGTGGGTAATAATAGTTTCAGGTGACAAATCACCACGCTCAATAAATTCTAATAAAAGCGGTAAATATTGATGCACATGGGTTTGGCCCATTTTAAAAGTCAGTCCTTTATCAAATGCATCGCCAAATAAAAAGCCATGAATCGGGCCTGCATATACACCTGGTACACTCACCACACCACCACGGCGAACCGCGGCTATACATTGACGAAGCGCTGCGCCACTTGAACCTTCAAGCTTTAAATTGGTGAGCACTGTTTCAATGACACTGCCTTTTGCTTCAAAACCAATGGCATCAATCACCGCATCGACCCCGCGGTAATTGTCAGTATTTTGAATAATAAATTCGGCCGCATCGACTTCATCAAAATTAACTGGAATGGCACCGTATGTTGCCGCCGCATAGTTCAATCGATATTCATTGTGATCGACCATAAATATCTTTTCTGCGCCAAGCATCTTGGCACAAGCGGCACTTAATAGTCCGACTGGTCCTGCACCATAAATTGCAACGGTTGAGCCACGAGTCACTTGGGCATTGGTCACGGCTTGCCAAGCAGTGGGTAAAATATCGGTCAAGAAAAGTACTTTTTCATCTGACAATGAGCCGGGTACTTTAAAAGGTCCTTTGTTGGCTTTTGGCACACGGACATATTCAGCTTGGCCGCCCGGTACACCGCCATATAAGTGGCTATAGCCAAATAAAGCTGCACCCGGTGGAATCTGCTTTTTATTGATAATCGCGCCACGCCCTGTATTGGTGGTTTCACAGGCAGCAGTTAGGTCAAGTCGGCAAAAGAAACATTCACCACAGGCGATCACAAAAGGGACGATTACACGGTCGCCCTTTTTCACATGGGTAACGGCTGGGCCGACTTCTTCAACTACGCCCATAAACTCATGCCCAAAGATATCGCCCTGCTCGGTTTTAGGGATTTTGCCTCGATATAAATGCAAGTCAGAACCACATATCGCTGTGGCGGTTACGCGTAAAATAATGTCATCGGGTTCTTGAATAATAGGGTCTGCTACTGTTTCAACTCGAACGTCTTCGGCACCGTGGTAAGTAAGAGCACGCATTTTGTTATTCCTCTATTTCCTTTCATGTCATTTGATTATGAGGAGGCTTTCTTTACCGTTTGCAACGATTCTTACTCTTCACGTAAGGCATATTGCTCAAATGAAAATAAATGAAGGCTTCGCTTTGCCTATGAAACATGCAATATAGAGATGAAATCACGCCGATGAACTAGAATTCCACCCTAGTGAAAAGCGTGCTAATATCCAAATTCTGACAATTACTCATGTCAAATTTACTTTAGAGGGAACAAGATGTTAAAAACTCAAAAAATCAACATCGTACAAGAATTTGATGCACCCGTAGACAAGGTCTTTGCAGCCTTGAGTGAACACGAAAACCTAAGCAAACTTTTTGCTCCTGCTAAAGTTACTCGTATTAGTAATGGAAAGGATGCACGTAATGGTGTTGGCTCAGCCCGCAAGATGTCTATTCCGTTTACACCTTCATTTGTTGAAACAAATTTAGTCTATAAAGAAAATGAACTGATCGAGTACGCGATCACAAGCGGTATTAGTCCAATTAAAGCGCATCGCGGTGTAATGCAATTTACTGACTTGGGAAATAACCGAACTCGTTTGAATTACACCATTAGCTTTAAAGGTCGTGTTCCTTTTATTGGCCCAATTATTAAAGCCGCTCTACAAAATGGCGTGAGCCGTGGTCTTAAAAAACTTAAGTTTTAACCCGCCCTATTAAGTAAAAGCCCTATTATGGGCTTTTATTTTTTTTAAATATTTCTACGAAAACATCGCTATAAAATATGCGAATTGCTTATCCCGCTCATCTATATGGTTATCGCTGAGCCTTTGAATAATGGTTCCTTCAATTATATGCAGAAGTAATTTGGCATCGTGAAATGAAGAATCTGCTTTTAACGTTCTAAGCTGGCTATAGATTTCATTGGTCAGCCAAGTTCTATATCTAATCGCAATTTGGTAGGCGTTGGAGTAGGTATTTTTAGTTTCAAAAATGGCTTTAAATAACAGGTAATACATTCCTTCTAAGTCTGTATGTAAGTCATATAGTGTTTTGAGTTTGTCTCTCACATTTGAGTCTTGGTCATATTCCACCGTTGCGACGACTTTGTCTTGTAGCCGTTGTTTTTGCACAAGTAGGCAGATTTCAATAAACCGCGCTTTGGACTGAAAGTAATGATAAAACGTCATTTTTGTAATTTCAGACTCTTTGATAATTCTATCGACGCCTACTAAATGGAATCCGTGATGGTGAAATAAATCAATTGCTTTATTCACAACTTTTAAAGCACGTGTAGAAAGTACTAAAGGTGACATATTTGTACCGTTTAAAATAATTTTTTGTTGTATGTAAAAGAGATAGAAATGCCGTCACTCTTAAATTGAGTGCTTAAAACGGGCATGCAAAAGCGGCACAATAAAGGTGTGCTCGCCTATCTCGGGGTTATTGTTGCTATGATTTTTGAGTCGTAACGATTCGTAAGGTGTAGAAAACCTAGAGTCGATTAAACCGATTTATAGACTGTTTAAACGGTATAAATAGAGAGATTTTGGCAAAGGCCAATAAATGAGAAGAATTAGTACGCATAGCGGACTCCTAGATGAAATAGAAGTTCTACCAGATCACTGCTAAATGATTATGGTGGCAGAACGAAGAAGGGTTAGCAGACCAGTCATCTAGGAACTGGCACGCCCGAAGGCGTCCCTCCTCCGTCCTACCGCTACGAAGGGAGACGAACGAGTTCACCACCAAAAAATTACTTTTTTGATGATCTAGATGAAAACGGTCTGCTAAAACCAACTGGCAATGTAGGCCAGCCCGCAAAGGATAATATTCGCTTTTGTTGGCGTCAAGCATGTGAAATGACAATCGTATTAAAGTAGATCATTAAAAAGAAAGGGCAAATAATTTAGTTTTTATATTTAGAATTAATTTATTAAACCAGTTTATAAAGTCTTTAAGCGTATAAATAGAAAGACTTGGACAAAAGCAAATAAAGAAGAACTAGTACGGATGTAAAAATCTGTTATGTGTAAAGAAAACTAATCAATTACTATCAAATGAAAGTGACAGAGCAAAAGAAAGAATTAAAAGCCCCTTTGAAGAGGCTTTTTAACAGATAACTATTATAGATTAAGGGAATTTTTACTAGTTAAAGTATCATGCATACAATTAGGCGAAATATTTACTTCGTCTATTATTGAATGCTTCCAATGTTCCTTCCAATATATTCACAGCATGTTGATTTAAATCATAACTCTCTATCGAACCAGAGGTATAATTAATCGAAAAATTATCTTCTCTATAAAAATCTGTGTAAATAATTTGTTCAGCATCACAAACAATTGCAAGATTCGGATTGTGAGTAACCATTATTATTTGTCTGGTTTTTTTAGCCTCATTCAAAATTGGGACCAAAGAATTTACAACAGTATCATTATCCAAATTTTCTTCTGGTTGGTCTAGGATAATTGGCGTCTTATCTTGATCTACTAATAAGTAGAATATCAGTAATAATGCCCCACGTTGACCAGGAGATAATTTTTCTACCTCGGCATTCTGAAAGCGTAAAGAGTACTTAGATTTTATGAAATCTAAACTATAGACAAAATCATAAACATCTTTAGGTGTTGTATTTTTTCTCACCATATCCCCTATACCAGTAGCACCATTTACTTCTTCTAACTTTCCAATAAGTTTTTCAATAAAATTAATACATCCTTCCTTCGTCTCAAGATCATCATGCTTAGATAATTCCTCTAAAGTTTTTTTAATATTATCGGGTGTAAACTCTAACCTACGTTGCATGATTAAGTTTGTTAATTCATCCTGAAAATGTTCAGTTGAGAAGTTTAGCTTTGATACAAACTCAAATTTATTTTTCTCATTAATAAACTTATTTTTCTCGATAGCCTGTTGCACTGGTCCATAGAGAGATTCCCGTATAAGCTTTTTACTTTCCAAAACTTCAAATATTTTGATTGAAATATCTTTTCTCTCAAGCCTTTTTTGAATTAACCGCTGAGGCAATTTTTCTATTAGTTCTAGTTGATATTGAATTCCAAGTAAAGAGTCTTGGGACGAATTGTCTCCCTTTAATTCCAATTTCTTATTATCCCATTTTTTTAAGTTCTCCAAATATTCATTATATTTTTGCAATGGCTCAGATAGTTGTCCTCGAACAGTTTTAACTACGTCACTAC
>NZ_JBIUCP010000061.1:0-18433 GCF_044538765.1 Acinetobacter sp. ABJ-A23_2 | reverse complement strand
GTATTAATCGTTTATTTATTTCTACTTATGTTTTAACAGATCAGTATGAAGAAAATCCCAAATACGTATATGAAGATGGTAAGTATAATTTCATGAAAGTATTTGATTGTTATGACTTTACTTGTAAAGCTAATAAAAAGATGACTGATTTTTTTGGTGATGGTGCTAATTTAGTCGAAGTTAAAAGCTATAAAACAATATGGAAATATCCTTATTCGGTAGCTAATGATGTAAAAAACGAATTAAATTCCAGTTTTTTTAAAAACTGGTGGAGTAATCAGTTAAAGTCCGGTGTTGTGAAAAATAAAACTGAAATTTATAAAGAGGCTGGGCTAAATTCTGAAAAAGCTGGTTATCTTATTTCTGGTGACAAATTTAGTATTTCAGGGGTTTACTCTAGATGGTTAAATATTTCTTATGTTAATAAGAATCATAAAACCACAACTGGTTGGATTCGCTGTGAAGATACAAATATTTGTAGTTGATTCTTATGAAAAAAACATTACTTAGTTTAATTGTAGTTTCATATAGCTTCTTTGCTATAGCACCAGTTTATGCAGAAACTATATTTCAATGTACTACAAAAAATAATAAAGTAATAAAGGTCGTTGATGCGGATAAGACTATTCAATATTCTTTTGGTAAATCGCTGAAAACGCCTGAAATAGCATTGTCTATTCCTCGCAATAAAGTAACGACCTATCAATGGGCTGGCATAGGTCGTGATGAAAATTACTCAATTCAAATTCCAAATGGCAAGATCGTCTATGATGTTTTTCATAACTTTGATAGAAGTACACGTAAAAACTCGGCTGGCATCAATGTAATGCAAGAAGATGAACAGCTTGCAACTGTAGATTGTGATATGCGCAAGCCTATTATCAATAAATTAGAAGGTATTAAACTTCGAGCAGAGTTTTAACTCGACTGCAAAAGGGGATGAGCTCTTTTTTGAAGTTTTTAGCATTTCCTATTTTTCGCCAAAACCAATTCCTGACTTTTATTGTAAAAAGTTAAGGTATAGCTTTTTAAGGTTTTCCCATTCGAACTTATACAAAACTTTCCTGAGACTGGTACTTTCCATTCTGATCCAACATTGCTTGCCAAGCCAATCCATGCGTATCCATTAAAAGTAAATACTCGTTCCTTTTCTATATGGAATTCTTCGAAATAAATGGCATCACACCAAAATTTGTCTACATTATCAAAGTCCTTTTTAGAGAATTTCCAACAACTTAAAATTGAAAAGTTACTTTCAAACCATTCATCCTTGTAGTTGAGGTGAATATAGTTATGAATGGCCTCGGCCGTAAGTTTTTCTAATTGTAGAACCCTTCGCTGAATGCGTCTTTTACTCGAATAAATAAACTTTGTGTGTTTTTCTTCTTGGTATTCATTTCTTTCCATAGTTTTAAATATTACTTAGCAATTTGTCTAAAGTTAGTTAGCGTATTCATAAAATTTGAATAGAGGCCGGTTTAGGGGAATGTCGCTACATATTTTATTAATTCACTTAGAGCCGATTCAACTGAATTAATCGGTACATGTTCAGCATATATAATTTCTTCACTTAAGTTTGGATATATAAAAAATGGATTTTTATGTAACTTAAATAAGAAAAAAATAGATTCTTGATTCCGAACCCCAATTTTTGAAAAATCGTCAAAAGTTTCTTCTAAGGTTAATCTGTAATGCTCAATCAACTCTTGGTTTACGCAGAGATTTTCTAAAAAGTTTTCAATAGTTAAATTATAGTTTTTATGAAAGGGCCCTTGCACTAATGCCTTTAAATCTCCAATAAAGCTAGGCATGTATGTTGGTGAATCTAATGTACCAAATGAAAGCCCATTAATATTGATTGTAAGAGGTAAAAGATTCTTTTGAGGATTGATATTCAGAATAGTAAAAGAAAATTCTTTCGTACCAATTTCAATGTAATTTGGTTCTATCATTTCATCATTAAGTTTTTTAAATAAATATTATACGCATTAAAAAAATGGGAGCAAATAGCTCCCATTTTTAATTTTTGTTCATGTTCTTAGCTATAAGCTCCCCAATTTCTTTGAAGATACCAAGAATTTGGTTTGAAATTCCAGTTAATAATATTTGAAGGCTCAAACTTTTCATCCAATATTTTTATATTAATAACTTGCTCATCGATAAGAGATAAAGTATGTGATCCAGTGTCGCTATCATAATCCCAGAAGTGATAACGATCTGTTTTATCTTTTGCTCTACTACTAGGACCTATATCAAAAGGAGCACATAAGCGAGTTAAAGATGTATTATCCTCTTTAGAAAAGAAGGTAACTTGTATTTTGCTTTTAGTATTAATAGCCTGAGTAAATATTTCTTTAAATTTCATTATATAAGTCCTTTGTTTATCTTAAAAGATTATCTATTTTTTGATCCCAATCAGGATCGTGAATAATTCTCTTGATTGCTAGATTATTGTTAATAATCTCAGTCTTGGTTTTTTTAGATAGTTGTTCCCAGTCAGAGTGATTAAATACATACGTAGCATTATTAGGACTATCAGACTCTAAAACAGAGATACTTTTTTGGGGGAAGTGATAAATTACATACCCTTTATATCCACCTACTCCAATAACAATACCACTGTACTGATAGGATCCTATTTTATCTAATCTTTTTTCAATTACTGGTTTGACTGTTTTACTCAATTTAGGTGATATGGTTTGTTTAACTTTATCTTTTAATTCTTCTTGGGTATATGTACCTGCCGGAAGAATTAACCAATTTACCATTTTGAATGTTTGAGGTAATGCTACGAAACCATCTTTAGCTGCTACGTGAAACTCCAAATCCGAGCCGAAAATTTCTAAAGCTAAGTTAAGCTTATGTAAAAATAAAGCAGGATCTTCTTGGCTATCACATTCTATTAATAAAAATTTCTCATTTTGGCTTTCAATGCAATTAACATGAATATTTTGAGCAGGAATAGTTTCTCTAGGATAGCGTTGATATGTTCTCCATGCCATGTCTTCAATTTCAACTCTATTATCTCTTCCATGAAACTCATATCGAGTGTAGTAAAATGCTCTCGTAATGGTTTCTTTAGGTAGGTCTCTCCTAACAATTTCTTTGCCATCTGCATTTATTCTGGAAAATTTTCCGATTTTATTTGGAAGAAATGAATCCCCATCTTCCCATGTATCATTATCGGAAATTTTTTTTAGATAGTCTGAGGTTAAATCTGATAATTTTTTACCAAGTAGAAATTTCCCCGGAATATTAGCTAAAGAGTCAGGAACCTTTCTGAAGGATTTTTGTTTAAATTGCATTTGTTGCTCATATAAAGTTTCTATCTAACCTATTTATAGGTGATTTGTTTTTATTCAATGGTTAAATTAAAATTTTATTAATTATTTAGAAATTAATTTTATATTACTTATCTCCTCCCCAAAAACATTCCATCTTAAGTCTGTTTTTATTTCCCCACTTAACAATAACTCCCTCATTATTTAGCCTTACTTTTCTAATGATTTAATTTAAAACAAATGGCATTTTGCGTGCTTGACTGTAAAAGGGTTGGGCACTATTCTTTGCCTGCTGGTCACATTACCAGCCGGTCGTCGCGGACCGAGTACAACAGCATCAGAATTATTCCTTTCTGAGGGATAATTTTGTGTGAGCATCTCCTCGTCTCCTCCCGTAGCGGTAGGACGGGAGAGGGACACCTTCGGGTGTGCTGGTTGTTGTACCAGTCCGCGAACCTTCTTCCGTTCTGCCACCCTAATTTTAATGTCTGGTAGAACTCCCAATAAAAAGGAGTTGGCTTTGCACATCCATTATTTCTTGGCAACCTTTGCCAAAAGCTATAACGACACAGCTTAAAAATTAAAGCAGCTTGAACGCCTTAAGGTTTTCAGGCTTAAAGTCATTTTTACTTAAAACTTAGCAACAACAAACTTGAGATGTGCCAAGCACAGTCTTTACGGCTTTGCTGTGCCTTTTTTTCTCCCAAAAAGGGCACAGGCTTTTTTATCTCATTTAGAAACAACAAGAATTTATAACGGAAAAATTATGCGAAATTTAGAAATCTCTTCCAAAAAACTACAGGTTATTCAAACCGCAATCCAACTCTTTACCACTCGTGGCTTTCACACGTCAGGCGTAGACTTGATTGCTAAAGAAGCCCAAATCACCAAATCCACGTTTTATAAATATTTTGGCTCAAAAGAACGCTTAGTCGAAATGTGCATCGCCTTTCAAAAAAGTCTATTGAGAGAAGAAGTGCTTGCCATCATTTACTCAAACCGTTACTACACATCAAAAGATAAACTCAAAGAAATTATTGTTTTACATAACAATTTAAACAGCCTCTATAACCTTTTGCTTAAAGCTATTTTTGAAATAAAACTCCTTCATCCGCAGGCTTACCGTATGGCAGTTGAATACCGAAAGTGGCTGCGCCATGAAATTTTTGACCTGATTTTTAGCGGAGAAATCCGCGAGCCACAATTCGATGCCAACATGGTGGTAAACCTGATAGACGGTTTACTGCTACAGGTTTTAGGCTCGCAAAGTTTGGAGGAAAGAGAGGTGGTGTTGGATTGTTTTCTAAATTCTTTTGCTAGAAATTTTAGCCCACGATTACGGGAAGCATAAGCCCTAATGATAAATAGCGATTAGATGAGCTTTGAGCGTTGCAATAACAGAGCAATAAGTTGACTTCAAATCGTGGCTTAAGTGGTCTGAGGTCAAGTTTTTTTAAAGATACTTCAGCAATATGGTTTGCGTAACTTCAATCAAATACTGAAATATTTCGAATCAGCATATGAGTTGCCTACGTCAGTCATCGTCTCGCGCAAAAGTATGCTGAATATAAATAGAGGAGTCATTCATGGGTACGCGTTCAACCATTATGGATACCAATAGCTTTCGTCCAGAACATGCTGCTGAGCTGGACCATGCTACCCGCAAACTGACCGATAAAAGAAATAAAATTTTAGGTGAATCCTATCGCTTGTTTTATCGTAATCCCGTGCATCTGGTGAAAGGACAGGGACAATATTTATGGGATGCAGCAGGTCATCAATATCTAGATGTTTACAACAATGTTGCCAGCATTGGTCATTGTCATCCTGCGGTGATTGAAGCGGTAAATGAGCAAATGAAAATGCTCAATACGCATACCCGTTATTTACATGAAAATATTTTGGATTATACCGAAGAACTTTTACAAACCACTCCCGATGAAATTGACCGTGCCATGTATATGTGTACTGGCTCAGAAGCGAATGATTTAGCGATTCGTATTGCACGTGAATATAGCGGCGGTACAGGAATCATTGTGTCTCAAGAGTCGTATCATGGAACCAGTAGCTTAACCTCAGGATGCTCTCCAGCGCTTGGAACTGAGCAGCCTTTAGATGCTACAACTCGTCTAGTTCCAGCACCTGATTATTATCGGGTTCAAACTGATGATTTAGGCACATGGTTTGCACAGCAGATCCAGCAACAAATTGATGATATGAATGCAAAAGGGATCAAGTTTGCAGGTTTTTTAGCGGACTCAATATTTTCTTCTGACGGTGTGATGCCTAATCCTGTTGGGTTCTTACAAAAAGCGGTTGATGTTGTGCATGCCAATGGCGGTATCTTTATTGCTGATGAAGTACAACCGGGTTTTGCGCGCACTGGCGATTCTTTCTGGGGCTTTGGCCGTCACAATGTTGTGCCTGATATCATTACCACAGGTAAACCAATGGGTAATGGAGTTCCTGTGTCAGGGCTTTTAGCCAAGAGTGAAGTTCTTGCTGCTTTTAGCGATAAAATTCCATATTTTAATACCTTTGGTGGTAATCCTGTTTCTATGGCAGCGGCACAGGCTGTACTTAAAGTCATTCAGGAAGAAGAATTGCAAACCCACAGTAAATATGTGGGAGGGCTACTTCTCAAAGAACTCACTAAACTTATGGACAAACATGAGATGGTCGGTGATGTCCGTGGCGCTGGTCTGTTTATAGGATTTGAACTGGTTAAAGATAGAGTGACAAAAGAGCCGAATAAAGCATTGGCTTTGAACCTTATTGAAGAACTCAGAAACACTCATCGAGTTTTAACCTCAGTTGCAGGTCCTTATGGCAACGTATTGAAATTGCGTCCACCTTTGGCTTTCCAAATAAAAGATATCGATTGGTTAGTCGGTGCTTTGGATCAAGCCTTAACAAAATTAAAGTAAGACCTTCTATAAAAAATACCCTTCAAGTTTGATGTTAAATCTAATTTGAAGGGTATTTTGTTGTTCAATTATTTTATGTGTCTTTAGACGATATCTCGAATTACTTAAAAAATAAAAAGGCCTTTATTCAAGGCCTGTATTTGCAATGTTTTAGTGTCTTAATTGACGTGGAGTCACACCAAACCAGCGTTTAAATGCACGAGATAAAGCACTTACTTCTGAGTAACCTAATAAGAATGCCATTTCTGAAATTGGAATATTTTTCTGCTTAATATAATGTTCAGCCAACTCACAACGAACCTGATCGACTAAATGGGTAAAGGTCAGTCCTTCATTTTTTAAACGGCGGGTAAGGGTGCAACTCGTTAAGCCAATATCATGAGCGATTTTTTCAAGGTTTGGTTCACCTTCACTCAGTTCAAGTTGGATGTGAGAGCGAACCTGATCTGTAAGACTTTGATTTTGAGAAGAGCGATTGAGTAACAGCAGCGTATCTAAAATCACTGTTAATAAAATAGAATCACGCCCCGGCATAGTATGCTGGACGTCTTTTTTTGAAATGATGATGGAGTTAAAAGGTTGATCAAAATAAACAGGCGCGTTAAATAATTTGCTGTGTTCTTGCCAGAATTCAGGTCGAGTATGCTCAAAGTGAATCGCGCGTGGTGAATAATGAGGACCCATCACTTCACGGATCACATTCATAAACATGCCCAGGGTCAGTTCTGCATCTTGGCGGCGAGTTAAAATCGCGCCGTGTTGAACTTGATAATCTATGCGCCAGCTATCTCCTAAATCTACCATTCGATTAAGGGTATCTTTCTGATGCAAATAAAAATTATTGGTCATGTTCATGAGTGCAGACTCTAATGTGTTTGAACAAAGACCAATGTACCCAATGAGCCCTAATGATTTCGGTTGAAACTGTTGACCATAATGCAGGCCAAAATTATCACAACCAGAAACTAGCGCTGCTTGTTCTAGCACCTTGCAATAATTGGGCAGTTGTAAGCTCAACGTTGGGCTGATTAGAAGTTCAGGATTAATACCACTAATACCTAAAACGCGATCAACATCTGCACCTTTATGACGAATAAACTCGCTTAAACCAGAGGCAGCTGCAGACAATACACCTTGATTACACATATTTGAATCGACAAGATGAGCTGGGTTGAGATGTAACATGTCAAGTCTCATGATATTTATTCCTAACTATTCTTATATTAAGCAAAAGCCATACCAGTTTTTGCTTACGTCCTTGATTTTGTGTTGTTAAAAGTTTTTATAAAATAATGACTTATGTGTTGCTATTTTAAGTTTCAGGCTTGATTCTTTAAGAAGAGATCAAGAGTTGTATTTAAGGTTGGGTAGCGAACTAAAAGAAGGCAGAAAATGCATTAGAGATAGGCAAACAGGGCAGAACTAAAACAAGAAATTAAGCGGCTTCTCATGCATACAACATGTATTGTAGGCATGAGAAAATAAGTGAAATATTAATTTTTTGTAGTTTTTGCCGTTTGTGCGCCATAACTTAAACTGGCCATTGAAGGTCTAAATTGACCTGTATTGGCATCGCGGCCCTGTAGTAAAAACTTAGTATTGGCTTGACCATAGCCCTGCACAGCCTGCTGAGAAAATTTTCCAATATCAGAACTCGGACTGCGCAAACGATTAATAATTAGAACCTTCTGAGTCGCCGCAAAATCTTGCATCATATTTTGATCGCCTTCACTGTCACCTGCGATAAAAATTGGCCCGTAACCATATTTAGAGACTAAAAAACGCTGGATGGTTGCGGTTTTGCCTTTACCTTGAGTTTGCGCATAGCCATGACGAAACTCAGGTAAAATTCGATTTTGTGAATCTCGTTCTAACTCCATGGCGTAGGCATTTTTTTCATTAATGTTGTAGCCGATCTCTGGATTAGAAATAATTTCCTTAATCACATCAATAAAAGATGCCGAGCAGACATAGACATCAATGCCATTGTCCTGAAAAGCCTTAAATAGATTTTGCATTTCACGGTATGGTCTTAAACCATTTTCCCAAGTGGTTTTCACAACGCCTGCTTGGCCCGAAAGTGCTGCGGGAGAGGTCCATGTCACGGGTCCAATCGGTTGCTGTATTTGCCAAGCCACTGTTGCTTTCACCAAATTACGGACCTCTTGTTCGGTAAACCCAGTAAATAAATAAGTGACCCATGGATATGCGACTTCATGATCAAAGGTGTCTCCAATCGCCGCATAGAGATATCTCATTTTAGTAATGAAATCGAGATAATGCGGATCTTGTTTAATTTGATCCAGACTTTGCTTACCTTTTAGACCGCTATAGTGGTGATAAAGCCATGTGTAGCTGGCAATAATATCTGGGGCGATTTTATCAATATTGACGGCTTGGCCTTGCTGGTTATTGTAGGCCGCTTCAAAGTTTTGCGAGCTAATTCCTTTACGAATAATCTGATTAAGTTGCTCTGGCGTGACATTAAATGCTAAGTGTTCAAGCTGATAAATTAAAGTTGCTTCTTCGATGTCTAAAAATACCGAGGTATTGTCAAAGTCAGTGACAATATACGGGCGCTTGTCAGGATTGTAGTTAGGGCTATCTTTTCCATAGCTAGCAATTAATTGGTTAAGCTGGTCAAAGTTAAAAGCGTCCCATTGACCTTTTTGGATATATTCCTTTTTGGGAATAGCGACTGCGGGAGATGTGCTTTGTATAGGGTTATAGTTACATGCGCTTAGAGCAATCATACTTGCCAGACTACTGGTGAGTAATAGTGCTTTGGCAACTTTGCTCAGTTGATGGGTAGCTTGCATAAACCCTTCCTTTAAATTCTATAAAATTTAAAAACTAAAAATTGAAAATGAAGAAAAGCGATCTAAATCACTTTTCAAATTCCGACAGGCATTTGTCCGTTTAAATATTTTTTACAGAGACGCACAGTTTCATTGGACCATTGATCGCCAAGACTTTGAGCCATTTCTGTTTGTGCGTGGGAACCATTCCAAGCCATCATTTGAATGCGGCGTTGCATGATAAAAGTCGGGATCATTTCATATTCTTCAGACTGAATATGGCCTACGCGCTCGTAGCCTTTTAACCAGTAATCAACCCAATGAGGTGCATTTGCATAGTGTTCATTGAAGCTAATTGCAGCGGCGAGGTCATGCATAAACCAGCTCATTCCGCAGTCATCAAAATCGATCACACCGATACGTTCTTGTTGTAGTAATAAGTTGGTTAAACGCAAATCGGCATGAATCAGGCCATAACGTTCTTGGGTTTTGCCAAAGAAATTTAAATCTTTCGAAATTTGTGCAATGGCTTCTTCAATTACGCCGTGATCTTGTGGTCTTAAATGAGGTGCATTTTTCCAGTTTCCCCAGTGTCCATCTGCACCAACCATGGTTTCATGGTTCCACACAATACGTTGAAAGTTTTCAGGCGCTTGCCATGTCTTACTATGTACGTGCAACTTTGCGGTAATTTGTCCTAATTGTTCAAATGCAGTGGGGTCGACTTCAACAGTCGGCATATCGCCCTCAACCCAGTTGAAAAGGACTGCATAACGATAAATATCATTCGATAGTTTCAAGGTAATTACGCGTTCACCCGATTGATCTGCAATCGCAACAGGAACTTGGATTCCACTCGCATTTAAAGCATCTAACCATTCAAGCTCACTTTGTATATCGAGTTTGCTGTGATAGTTCGGACGGTGAATTCGAAGCGCATATCGGGCAGATCCTGTCGAAACTTGGTAGGTTGCATTTTCAGACTGACACAGTAATTTGACCTGTCCTTGATAGTCTGATGGATACTGCTTAATTGCTTGTTCTGCCAGTATTTGTAATTGAACTTGGCTTAAAAATTCATTTTGTTCTACAGACATAACCCATCTCCTCAATTTAATTTTTAAACACGTTTCGTGTTGAGATGCCGTCGATCTTATAAAAGAAAAAATGAATCAACTTGACTTCAAGTGGTCGGGGAGATGTTTTGCTGTCAAGTTTTATGAATATCTTTTGCGCAACTATTGGTGATGTAAATTTAGTCGATAAGGCATACGACAATGAAAGAATCTGAATTAAGCGTAGATGTTGGTGCTTTACAACAGGACGCAGAGTATTTTGCAAAACGTCAGTTAAAAAAGGGGGCAGTAGGTTGGTTACTTTTAGTGGGGCTAGGTGTCTCTTACGTCATTTCGGGTGACTTTGCAGGTTGGAATTTTGGGCTGGCACAAGGTGGTTGGGGAGGACTCTTTATCGCAACAGTCATCGTCGCGTTTATGTATCTCTGCATGAGCTTTGTGATGTCTGAGATGTCGACGATGTTGCCCACAGCTGGTGGTGGCTATAGTTTTGCCCGTGTTGCATTTGGTCCTTTTGGTGGATACCTCACAGGAACTGCGATTTTAATTGAATATGCAATTGCACCTGCCGCCATTGCCGTATTTATCGGTTCATATTGCCAATCACTCTTCGGAGTTGGCGGCTGGGCTGTTTATTTAATTTGCTATTTAGTTTTTATGGGTATTCATCTAAAAGGTGCAGGTGAAGCGCTTAAAATCATGTTTGGAATTACCGCCGTTGCTTGTATTGCACTGGTCGTATTTATCGTGGCGATGCTTCCACATTTTGACAGTGCGCGCTTATTTGATATTCCAGTCAGTTCTCATGCAGGCGCGAGTAGCTTTTTACCATTTGGCTATATGGGAATATGGGCCGCAGTACCTTATGCCATCTGGTTTTTTCTTGCGGTTGAAGGGGTACCACTGGCAGCCGAAGAAGCAAAAGATCCAGTACGTTCGTTGCCACGCGGTTTGATTGGTTCAATGTTGATATTGGCATCGTTTGCACTTTTAATTTTATTTTTAGGAGCAGGCGCAGCGGGTTCAAATGCTTTAAAAAATTCGGGAGCACCTTTAGTGGATGCACTCATTGCGGTGTATGGTCAGCACACATGGTTGGCAAGCTTTGTTAACTTTGTGGGTCTTGCTGGACTTGTCGCAAGTTTCTTCTCGATTATTTATGCATATTCACGCCAGATTTTTGCATTGTCACGTGCGGGATATTTGCCAAAAAACTTATCGCTTACCAATGAAAATAAAGCGCCATATTGGGCCATTATCATTCCGGGCATTATTGGCTTCTTACTTTCTTTAACAGGTGAGGGCGACTTACTCATTTTAATGGCAGTATTCGGTGCAACCATTTCTTATGTGTTGATGATGCTCTCACATATTAAATTACGTTTGTCTCGCCCTGAATTACCACGTCCTTATAAAACGCCTGGAGGAATATGGACATCTTGCATTGCCTTAATTCTTGCTGCCGTTGCTGTAGTGGCAGGGTTAATGGTAAATCCAAAAGTTTGGTTATTAGCCGCACTGATTTATGTCGGATTTATACTTTATTACTTGTTATATAGCCGTCACCATTTAGTGAAAGGTACGCCTGAACAAGAATTCGCTATGATTGATGACTAATTTTAAGTGGGTTAAAAATAAAGAGGCTTCGGCCTCTTTTTTAGCTTTTATAAGTTATATCTGACTTATGGAATCAATTATTTTCACTCTAAACAAAGTTTTATTGAAATTTGTCTGATTGTGAAAAGAGCGACTTCAAGACCAATTTATTGCACTAGTCGAGTACGACCAAGACACAAGCGTGATGGAAAAAACTCAATGTGTGTATGGCGACTTTGGGATAAAGCGATAGGCACTTACGGTGCCTTGATCGCTGCAGCCAAGTGCTGATTAATTATTTTCAGAGCCGCGCACACACCTTTACTTTTACCACTACTACAGATCGTGAGGAGATGGTTGGAAAGTTGATGAAAGGCTCAAGGTCGTTAAGGGTTGATCTTGCCACGCCGTGCATCTACAACATAATTGCCATCCACACAATTGATTGATATTAAATTGCCAGTGTCATCAACATAGTCAGCATTTAAAACCGAACTACATGGATGTTGTTGCAATCTCAGCGCACTAGCCACAGCCTCTAATATTTCGGTCTGAGTTGCAGCACGCTCGGTGGGCATCTTTGGCATTTCAGCTATTTGATTGGCATTAAAATAAACATTTTGCGTAAAACCGAGTAATTGACCAAGTAAGGCTTGAGACAATTCTTGTTGTGTTTGTGCATTCACATTGCTCATCAGTATTGCTGAAATAAACCCAAATAGGCAAATGCGTGATTTCATTTACCTTTAACCTCACCTGTTAGAGGCAACACTTGATAGCTTTCCCCACCAGCACACTTCACTAATATTTTTGAACCATTGGCATCTAGTGCACGAGCATCAACCACACTATTGCAGTTTTTACCACGAACTCGAACACCCGCGGCCACACCATTATAAAGTTCAGCTTTCGTCAACGGATGCCCTTTAGGAAATTGAGGCATATCCTCTGCTTTTTTTATACCTACAAATGCATTGTATACAAAAGCTCTCAAGCCCAAGTGAGTTGCATCCATAGGGGCTTCCTCGGCGTGAGCAGTAGATACCAATAAAAAACCTGTAAGTAATGCGATAACGTTATATTTCATATAAATAATTCTTGTAAAGTGAGTCGAGTGAATACTCACATAAACGCTTTTTATAGTCAAGAAAGTTGACCGTCACTTTATTATTTTTCTTCTAATAAAATAATAACTTAAGGGTTGTCTTAAGTGCATCGCATAGTACAAAGATAGGGTTGAAAATTTGATTAAGAGGATGAGGCTTATTACAGCCTGATTCTCCATGTTAAGGCTTTATCTACTTTAAGCTTGTTTGTTCAGTTTAGATGGTAAATGCTGCGCCAAATAATCAATCGCAAGACGAGTTTTGAGTGGCATAAAAGGCAGCGCAGGCCATACTAAATGAATCGGAAAGGCAGAGCTCGACATGCTTTCTAACACTTGCACAAGCTTACCGTCCTGTAATTCATTTTGAATGAGCCAATCGGGTAACCAAGCGATACCTGCTCCAGCAAGTGCTGAATTTTTAATGGCTTGTAAATCATTTAAAAGAAGTTTTGCTTTGGGCTTAATAAATAACGGCTCTTCATTTTCCTTTTGAAGTCGCCATTTCTGCATTTGACCAAAATGCGGATCGGCAATCGTGGCGTGATGGTCTAAGTCCTCAATATATTCTAAGGGACCTGCTTTATTTAAATAGTCAGGTGAGGCACAAAGTAACATTCGATGCTCACCAATCGGTTTGGCAACCAACTGAGTGGTGTCAGGTAGTGTTCCAATTCTTATACATAAATCAAAACCTTCTTCGACCAAGTCTACAGTTCGATCATTAAATGAAATTTCGAGCTGTAAGTCCGCATGCTGCTGAGCAAATTTAACCATGAGCGGGGCAGCAAAGAGCTGCCCAAATAGCACTGGCACAGACATTCTTAATCGGCCTGTTGCGTTAATTTTGCCTTGGTCTAATAAAGCTGCTGCGTTTTGTATTTCATTCACTGCCCGGCGGCTATGTTCATAAAACAAAGCACCTTCATCAGTCATACTCAGCGAACGTGTTGTTCTTTTAAATAGAGCCACACCAAGCTGTTCTTCCAGCCGAGCAATATTTTTACTTATGGCTGAGCGAGTTAAATGCAATTGCTCGGCAGCTTTTACAAAACTTCCAGCTTCAACCACCGTCACAAATATAGAAATTGCACTTAGTTCATGTTGCATGATTGTTGCCTAAAAGGAACCAATAATAAGAAATAATATCACCACTGTTGAATTTATAGTGGGGTTAATATGGCTTCATCAAAAATGTGGAGACAGTCATGGCTAAAATATTGGTATTAAAATCTAGCATTATGGGTGAGGGCTCACAAACCAATCGCCTCATTGATGTAATGCTTGAACATCGAAAAGACCAAGGTTTGCAAGATGACATTACCATACGCAATTTAGCTGAAATGAACCTGCCTGTATTAGATCTGGAAATTTTTCAGGCGCTGCGTGGGGCTGAAAATGTAAATCAAGACATTCAGCAGATCGTTGCTTTGTCTGATGAATTAATTGCTGAATTAAAAAGTGCCGATTTATTAGTCATTGGCGCACCGATGTACAACTTAAATGTCCCGACTCAGCTCAAAAACTGGTTTGATTTGGTGGCGCGAGCAAGACAAACATTCCGTTACACCGAAACTTATCCTCAAGGTTTGGTTGAAGGGGTAAAAGCGGTGGTGGTAAGTAGTCGTGGTGGTATTCATGTTGGCCAAGAAACTGAGGCAGTCACGCCTTATCTCAAAGCTGTGTTAGGTCTAATGGGCATTCATGACGTTGAATTTATCTATGCAGAAGGCTTAGACATGCAGGCTTATCGCAGCAATGCATTAGATCTGGCAAGCCAGCAAGTTAAAGAATTCGCCATTTAAAATCATAATCTGAAACTCTTGTACCTCTAATTAATAACAAGAGTTTCTAAGTTTATTTAAATCACATTTCTAAGTTCATTTGCCGTGTTGCGTAGCAATGGCAAAATTTGCTGAACCAAATAATCTTCTTGTATACGGTTAGTTTGAGACATGCAGTTAAGCGCTGCTATGGCTTGACCTTGTGCATTAAAAACGGGCACGGCAATCGCAATCACACCAAGCTCATGTTCTTCTTTAGAAAGACAATAATCCGATAACGTAATACCCTTAAGCACTTCAAAAAACTTTGACTCATCTACAATGGTAAAAGGAGTTAAGCGTTTTAAACCATAAGTTTTGACCCACGTGTGCTGAGCTTCTTCAGACAATGCTGCCAGCAATACTTTACCTGTAGATGTTGCATGGGCAGGCAGTCGATTTCCTAAATGCATGCCATAAGGACTAACGCGCAAATTATCTTGCTGCGGTAAATAACTACGGGCAATCGGCACCACTTCATTATCATCTAGCACCACAATTGAAAAAGTAAGAGATGTCTGCGCGCACAAAAGATTTAAAAATGACTGGGCAACTTTAGGCAGGTGGGCAGAGCTTAGATAAGAACTCGAAAAGCGCAGCACACGATGAGTGAGCCAAAAGTAATGTTCATCGGTTTCTAAATAGCCTAAGTATTTTAAAGTTTTTAGATAACGCCTTGCCGCTGTACGACTAATACCGGTTCGCTCGGCCACTTGAGTAACATTGAGCCGCTGCCGATCTGTTCCAAAAGCTTCCAGTAAAGCCAAGCCTTTTGCTAACCCTGCAATATAGTCATCTTGACGAATTTTCTCATGCGAGTTCGGGTGCTCTAGAAAAGCATCGAGAGAAGGCATCCTTTCATTCCTGTTATTTTGATTGTTTCTGTCCGCTATTCGGACAAACTAAATGATAAACGGTTATTTTCGTCTTGCATACATAGTGAACAAAACTTAAAGCCAGTAATTTAAAAGTCAGGATGAAACAAGGATGAAGTTATGGATATTTTAAAGACACAGGTTGCAATTATTGGTTCTGGACCAGCAGGGTTATTGCTTGGGCAACTTCTATATAAAGCTGGCATCGATCATATTATTGTTGAGCAACGTAGTGCTGAATATGTGGCTTCACGGATTCGTGCAGGAATTTTAGAGCAAGTTTCGGTCGACTTACTGAAACAAGCAGGTGTTGACCAAAACTTAAAAGAAAAAGGATTACCGCATTCGGGCATCGAAATCTTAACTAATGGTGAGTTGCATCGGGTTGATTTGGCCGCTCTCACGGGTGGAAAACAAGTGACCGTATATGGTCAGACCGAAGTGACTAAAGATTTAATGGCTGCGCGTGAAGCAGCACAGCTCACTTCATTTTATGAAGCTCAAAATGTACAGGTGAAAGACTTTTATACTGCCCCAAAAGTTGAGTTTGAGTACCAAGGTAAAGCTTTTCAAATTCAGTGTGACTTTATAGCAGGGTGTGATGGTTACCACGGTGTCTGCCGTGCCAGTGTGCCTCAAGATAAAATAAAGACCTTTGAAAAAGTGTATCCGTTTGGCTGGTTAGGCGTATTGGCCGATGTTCCACCTGTAGCCGATGAACTCATTTACGTACAGTCAGAGCGTGGTTTTGCTTTATGTAGTATGCGTTCAGAAACGCGTAGCCGCTATTATTTACAAGTCCCTTTAACAGATCATGTCGAAGACTGGTCGGATGAAAAGTTTTGGGATGAGTTAAAAAACCGCCTAGACCCTGAAAGCCGTGAAAAGTTAGTGATAGGACCTTCTATTGAAAAAAGTATTGCGCCGTTACGTAGCTTTGTGACAGAACCAATGCGTTTCGGAAAACTATTTTTAGCAGGTGATGCTGCGCATATTGTGCCACCGACAGGAGCAAAAGGTCTTAATCTCGCTGCATCTGATATTGCTTATTTATCAAGTGCACTCATTGAATATTATGTCGAAGGTTCCGAACAAGGTATAAATGAATACTCTGAAAAATGCCTGCAACGTGTATGGAAAGCGGAGCGTTTTTCTTGGTGGATGACTCATTTATTACATCGTTTTGAAACTGAAAGTGAGTTCGATCACAAGATTAAACAAGCCGAGTTGAGTTATGTACTGGGTTCGATTGCGGGTAAAACAACCTTAGCCGAAAACTATGTCGGTTTGCCTTATGAAATTAAGCAAATTGATAGTTTTAAGCATGCAAGCTAAAGACTAAATAAAAATAAAAAGGGCATGAAAATGCTCTTTTTTTATATAAGAATTTAAGTAGGATGTAATAGATTAAGGGATGTGGTCATACTAAAAGTAGCCCCGATACTTTTTGAAATATAGGGCTACTTATCAATTAACCTAAAGTTTACTCAGCGGTTGCTGCAACTTGATGATTACTGATTTGCGTTGATTGCTGAGATTGAATAGGTTTAATCACTTGTGGATTAGAGTTACTCCATGGAGTATAGGCCTCTGTCAAAATATGGCCTGTAAGACTCGTTAAATCACTAGATTGAACCTCAGCATTGCCTTGACGTCCAAATAATACAACTTCATCGCCCGCTTTGGCTTCTGGAATATCTGTTACATCAACCATAACAGTATTCATTGATACTCGACCAACCACTGGCGCTTTTTGTCCATTGACTAAGACAAAAGCTTTATTACTAAAACTACGACGGTAGCCATCCGAATAACCTACAGGCAAGTTTGCGAGTTTAGAATCACGTGTCAACGTATAAGTTTGGTCATAACCTACAGTTGAACCTTTAAGGTAATTATTAATTGCAGCAACTTGTGTTTTAAATGCCATCATGCGTTTAAATTCAGGGTGATTAGGAAAATCTCCATAAATAATTGCGCCTGCACGGACCATATCTAAATGTGATTCAGGAACATTTACGGTAGCAAATGAATTTGCCGTATGTAATGTTAATTCTTTACGATTCAGTTTGGCTTTTTTAATCAACCATGCTGTTTGTTCATTAAATTGAGCTAGGCGCTCACGAACATATTTTTCATCTTCTACAGCATAATGGGTCATAATGCCGTCAATTTTAAGATTTGGAAGCTTAGTGATTGCAACAGCTTGTTCTTTACCTTGAGCTGTAGACATTTCAAGACCATTACGATCCATACCACCCGAATTTAAAGCCAAGCTATAATGAACAGTTGTATTGTTCGTTTCTGCCCATTTAGAGATACGAGCAGCCTGATCATAGTTGCCCAAAAGCTCTTCAATATTTAACGCATGTGCATTGATGATTTCACTATCAGTTGCTGTACGTAAACGTGTAATTTTGCCTTTATAGCCATGCTTACGCACCATCGCTGCTTCTGCATTACTGGTAATACCAATACACGATACGTTTAACTTCATAACACTCGGCATAAGTAGATCAATACTATGGCCGTATGCATTTGCTTTCATGACTACACAAAGTTGTGTTTTGCCATTAAGTAATTGATTTGTCCTTTTAATATTATCTTCAAAAGCTTGAGTGTCAACTTCAATCCATGCATTTGCTGTAGGTGCAGGGCTGACTTCATTTGTGATATGAGACGTGAGTAAAGGTGCAGCATGGGCAAATTGTATGGAACCGAATAATACCAATGCACAGCTATAAGCAAGATGCGAAAAATTTGTTTTAAGTTTCATGAGTTTTTTAATCTTTCCTGGCTGAATATGATTTAACGCTGGGTGGATTTTTATGGTTAAGTACAGAGATATAATTAATTTAAAATGTCACACGATTTGGTCGTAATAATACTTTCTCCTTAAAATATTATAGTCAGTGTTAAGTAAAATTTAATTTTGCTTAAACTGTATTCATA
>NZ_JBIUCP010000060.1:0-18487 GCF_044538765.1 Acinetobacter sp. ABJ-A23_2 | reverse complement strand
CTATTTTTCCTTCAACATAATCCCAATCAACATTTTTTACTTGATAAGAAAAAGCAATGTCATTTATATCAATATAATCATCATTAATTTTAATGAGTGACTTAAATTTAATCATACGACCTCTTAATAAAATTGTCCTATTCGTCCACGATTTAATCCAACTACCCTACCATTTGTTTTTGGTAGTTGGAACATTTTAGCATTTGCCCCTGATTCAGCTAATTTTTCACGATTCGCCTGTAATACATTTCTAATTTCTGTTTCAATTTGCTTAATTGATAGATTTGGGCATAAAAAAGACTGTGTACTTTTAATTGAGCCATCCCAATATTCAGGGTGATGTCTTTTTAAGATATGTGTCATTGCTGCTTTGTCTAAAATATATGTATTACTTCCAAACTGATATCTCTTTGTTTTGAAACCATCTAAAGCATTCACTACATTTGAATGAGGACATGTTTTTTTAGGAGTCCCTTCTTCTGGTTTCGCTGATCCTTGCTTTTGCTTGCTGCTAGTTTTTTGCAAGCCAAGTGGATCAATCCAACTAATTGAACTTGCAGCATATTGATAAACATTTATTCCCCCCCATAACCCTATCGGATCTTTACTTACAAACCTACCTACATATGGGGAATAATAACGATAGCGATTGTAATGTAATCCTGTCTCTGCATCAAAATACTGTCCTTGAAAACGGATATTATTTGAAATAATTTCACTATTTTCGAAGAAATTCGACTTGGTTTTCTCTGTTTTACACTCGCCCCATGCTTTATATTCGGCTTTCCAAATAATTGCACCTGTATGGTCGGTCATTTCTTGCGGTGTGCCTAAATGGTCGCAGTGATAGAACCATACATCATCAAACTCTTTACCCTGTTTTTCAGTTTTCCAAAGCGGGTCACGGTGTATGTTATAAGGTCTATCTGACCAATCTGGTGTTTGGTGCAATTCTATAGGACTTAAATAAACAGCCTGTAGCATTGGCACGAAACTGTCCTTTTCATAGATGTAATGCTTGGTCAGTTCCTCTGTGGACTCATAAGCAAGCGTATCGCCATCCCATCCATAAATGATGTTCTGCTCTTGACCTGTATGGTGATGTTTACTCCGCTTTTGAATACGTCGACCTAAAGCATCATAGCGATATTCTGCCGTATATTGACTATTACGGCTCCTCACTAGACGGCCATAGACATCCCACTCAAGATTTAAATCACCTTGGCTCGTTTTTTGTCGTACAAGTTGTCCATAAGCATCATATTGGTATTGTTGATCTAGATATTCTTTAACTACGTTATTAACTAAACGATTATAACCATAGCCTGTTTCATCTAGCTTTTGTGAGTGGCTTTGAGCCTTCTGACTATGATGCGAATCTATAATGTTACTGGCGGGGTCAAAACTAAACGTTTCTTTTCCAAGTTTACTGCTCGCTTCAAGTAAACGCCCTACAGGATCGTATTTATAGGCAATATTGCCACGGCGTGTATCTCGAATTGCCGTTAGCTCACCTGTTTTGTCATATTGATAAAGACGCTGTACCAGTTGACTGGTCTGCTCTAATGCATTGTTGTGGCGCTTATATTGGTTTTGATAGCCATTTTCATGTTCGCTTAACATCATTTGGCTTTTCAAACGACCTGCCAAATCATATTGCTGTTCTTGACTCACTCCATTGGCATAGTGACGTGCAATTTCTCGGTGTAAGTCATCACGCTCAAAGCTAACTAGGTCTTGACCATTCACGATTAAACTTTGTACATGACCGCTACCATAGGTCAACCAGTCAATCATCTGACCGTCTGGACGAGTTGTTTTGATTCGATCATTAATTTCGTCATATTGGTGTTTCCACACCGCGGTTTTATTGATTTTATAGTCTTGCTGGTGTTCCTGTACTAAATTGCCAGCCGCATCATAAAACCATTGTAAATTGCTTTGAGCATTTTTAGCTTGAATGATTCGCCCCATATAATCATAGGCAAATTCTTCAGTCTGTTTTTCTTCGAGTTCTAAACCATAGTGACCATAACCCGCAGTACGCTGTTCTAAACGCCCCATACTGTCAAAGATAAATTGTTGAATTCGGTCTTTTGGTGCAGCTCGGTCTTTGAGGTCTTGTCCATAAGCAGATGCAACTTCAATACTGGTTGCAAGTTGGCCCGAGTTTTCATCGTAATGGTAAACCGTTTCCTTACCATCAAAGTCAATTTCTTTAACGAGTCGGCTTGCGACATCATAGAAGAATTGGTAACTGGCACCATTTTCATTAATGAGTCGGGTGAGACGTCCTAATCGATCCCATTTATATTTTAATTTGTGATTTAAAGCATCTGTACGAGACAGAATTAAACCCGCCTCATCATATTCATAGCGAGTGATGTTCTGTTTAGGATCTATATGTGCCAGTAAACGCCCTTCAGCATCATGAATGAAGTGTTCTTCTGTGCCATCAGCATGTTTAATCTTTTCAAGTTGACCAAAAGCATTCAGAGGTAAACCTTTTATAATTGGTTCTCGATTTTCTAAGGTAAGTTCAGTATAAAAATACTCAACTTTTTGTTTTAATGCATTTTCAATGCTTATTACACGACCACGCTCATCATATTGCCATTTGGTCTCTTTACCTGAACAATCTGTATAACTAATTAAATTCCCTTGGTCATCATATTTGAGTGACTTACTTCCACCTTTAGCATCTGTAATGGAAGTGACTAAGCCCATGGCATTGTAAGCATAAGCCGTTTCGTGCTTAAGTGGATCAATTTCTTTGATTAGATTACCAGAACCATCATATTGCTTAAACCAACGTCCCTGCTCAGCATCGACCATCCCTATCAGATTATCTTTGTCATCATATTCAAAGTAGCTAGTTGCACCATCAGCTTGGGTGGTGGTCAACATATTGCCACGCTCATCGTAAGTATATGAAGTTTTTGAGCCATCTTTAGCGATATGTAAAGTGATGTTCTTAGCATTGTCCCTAAAGAACCATTCCTGATAGTTGTCAGGATAAACAATACGGTAGGTATAACCATCTATATCGTAAAAATGTTCAGTAGTATTACCTTCAACATCAGTCACATAGGTTTTCCGGATGTTTTGATCCCACTCCAACTTTGAAGCACGACTAGCATTGTCGGCCCATTCTTCAATGGCTTTTGAAGTAGGTAAAATACCATCCCATTTTAGGTTCATCCCACGATGTGTAAGATCTGTATAACGTGTAATTAAGTGATGGGTATATTGATAATAATAAGAAGCTGCAAACTCATTTGTTGCCTGAACCAAATCACCTTGTTGATCATAGTTATAACTTGCCAAAACACGATCTAACTGGCCATTTTTGATGGTCCAAATATCGGAAACCAAACCTTGGGGAGTTAATTGCAAAGCTAAATGAGCGAGCAAACTCTCGTCTTGTTTAAATAAAATGTCCGATAAAATTGTTTTATTATCCGTAGAAACATGGTCATAACGTAAAGCGACTTTGAAACCATTTTTACGTTCTATATAGGATAGACGATAGTCCTCACCGTATTTTTCATAATAGCGTTTTTCGTCTTCACCGTAGGCAATTAAATGCAACTGATCTGATAAAACTGTATAAGTGTATTGCTCAATCGGATCATAAATACTTTGACCCTTCTTTAGGTCTGGCAAATCAATTGCCCGACCATCTAAACCGATGTATTCAAGCCCATTTAAATAGTCTTTATGGTCTTTTTTCTTTGGACTATATTTAAATTTACGAGAAATTTTTGTAGTAAATGGAGTAACCCAACGTGCTCCAAATATCGCGTCATCCATCTGGTAAAGGTTTGAAGCATAGGTACGGCTAATGCTGTCCTGAATTATTCCACCGAGTTGTGCATCAACATGAGTAAAGAACTCTGTACCCATTGCAAAGGTAATCGAACCATCAGTACTACCCATACAATTTTTGCACTTACCAGCATTTTTACCTGATGCTGCTTGTGATGTCGATTTTTCTAATCTAGCATCATCATGGTGTTTGTCTGCTTGAGATGTTTGACCTGCTTTGACTTGAGCTGCTTTTTTATCAGCTTCAACTTTTGACTTATGCTTCTTTACTGCCAATAATAAAACAGCTAACAACCACCCAATTGTAAAAGCTGTTTCAGCACCACCTAGCCCTTGTATTTTTGTTTTTGCTGTTATGCCTAATAGCTTAATATTAGTTCCGAGTTTTAAAACAGTGGCTTTATCTTCATCTTTAACTACCCACATTGCACCTTTGGTTAGTAAGTTAGCACCGCTCTTTGCATTACCTTTGAAATTATTCTCTATGGTATATGCAACATTTTTCCCAGCCCGAACAATCTCTCCATTCATCAATCTCGGTATGATTGCATTTCTTTGTTCTTGAGCACGTTTATAATTTGCATCAGGATTTGCTATCGTTCCTTTCTCAACAACTTGACGTATTCCTGTATCAATTGTTGACGTACTATTTTCAACCCATGTACCAGTTTCTGTCAGTAATAAATTTAATCTTTTTTGGGCTTCGTTCGCAAACTTTTCAAGTTCACCTGCCACTGCTGAATTTAAGTGTTCTGATATAACACTAATAATCGTTACTTTAAATGCCGGACCTATTTGCTCTTTAGTTAATTTTTTTACTCCATTTTTAGTTATTCTTCTTACTTCCTCTCGCACTAAAAACAATGCAGGACGTGCCATTGTACGAGCGGTGGCTGTTGCTGGACCAGGAATTATCGCAATCGCATCAATCCCTAAGTTTGCCCAATCCATAATGTCAGCATTGTTGAATCCTTTATCATAAATCTGCATAAGATCAGAAACGACATCAACAGCAGCAAATACACTCCCTAACAAAGGTATATTTCTTGCAACAGTTTCAATCCGCTCCAAGGTAACATTATTATTTGTCTTCGCTTTTAACCATTGATCTATTTTTTCTTTCGAATTTTGAACATCTTTGATGCTTAATGTATTTAATGGTGCAACAACTTCTGGAGTACTTCGTGCCATATTCTTCTCAAATTATACAAACGTTTCAAAAGGTGATTGGATTTTTGTTATTGCTGTTTTGTCAGAGCTTGCTTGAGCCAATCTTCTGAGTGGATTACTCTGCTGACTTGAAGGCATAAAGCTATTTTGACTAACAAATGATTGACTTAACTTAGATCCATCACTCCCCCCTAAAACCTGTTCCATCGCCATTGGTAGCAATGCTTTAGCACCTTGATCTTTGATTTTTTTAACCGATTCAATCTTCTGCTGCGCAGATTTCACATTGCTCGCAAGTTGACTCAACTTTTTAAAATCATTTTTTAATGTTTCAGTTAACCCTTTACTGCCAGATGCAATGCCAATGCTGCCTTCTACATCATTTTGATTTGGCCACTCTACCTTGCGTTTAAAATCACTTGCCTCATCCCAAGGATTACGTGGGTCTGGATCGAACAGAATCTTTACTGAACCTGTTGCCAAACCAGAAACACGAGCGAAACCTTTATCGTCTAACTTTCCTTTAAAGACTTTTCCTAAAGTGTCTGTCACTGTATAGCCAGCACCTTTGACAAATTCTCCATGTACATAATCATGACGTAACTCTAAAACGCCTTGTGCACGTTTTGGTGGAGGTGGCAAACTAGATTTAACACTTGCCGATGCGCCGCCTTGGAACACATGCTGTCCAGCATTGACCTGAAATTTCCCGCCAGTTTTCGGAAAGATTCCTGAACCATTTAAGGTAATTTGTGAACTTGCGCCAGTAATTACAATTTCTTTAGGACTACTAATTTCAATCCGATCTTCTGTAGAAGAAATGGTAATACCTTTATTAGCAAGCACATCTAAAGCATCTGACTGGGCGTGTATTTCTACCTTGCCTTGCGCAGCGACTGCTTTTAGTCCACTTTGCACAGCAAAGAGACTGAGTCTATTTTGGGCATGTGCAATCACATTCTTTTGAGTACTTATATTAATGCTGTCTCCAGCAATCTGATTGATTTGTGCATCAGCCGAGATATGAATATCCTCGGACGTACTCAAGGCTATGCCATCTGGTGAACTTAAAAGCAGTAAAGCTTTTTCAAATTTAGCGATTTGCTGCTGAATTTGTGAGGCAAAATCTTTTAACTGTTCAATCGATTCTATTTCATCGGTTTTCTGGTTTTTAGCGATGTCACTCAGTGCTTTACTATTCGTTTGACTCCCTTCAAGTTGCTTTTTCGCAACTTCGGCATCGAGGTGTTCGCCTTTGGCATTATCCTGTTTATGGGTGGACACCAATAAACCTTGCCCCGCACGCAATGCCCCCCATTGGTCAGTACGCAGTTCAAAACCTTCACCGCGATCTTCACTTTCCGCTTTATCTTTAGGATGACTTAATTTCCCGAGATTTAACTGGCTTGCACCATGACTGCTTTGTAGCTGGGTACTAATTTGTCCCGGTGTATCATCAAATCTGAGTTGTCCAAAACCACCACCCGACACTTCTTTGGAACGGATACCACTCAGCTTTTTAGTGTCAGGAAGCTTACCTTTGTTATCAAATTTGGTTGGATGGCGCTGTGCCTCATGAATTCGACCCATCACAAATGGTCGGTCGATATCGCCATTAAAGAAGTCAATAACAACAATCTCACCGATACGCGGTAAAAAACGTGCGCCGTAACCTTCTCCAGCCCACGGCGTTAGAACGTCAATCCAAGCTGAATCGGTGTCATTGTTGTTGGTTCCAGCACCACCATCATGGCTATGGTCATCACTACGGGTAAACAGGAAACGAACTTTAATACGTCCCCATTCATCTACATAGATTTCTTCACCTTCAGGGCCCACCACTTTCGCACGTTGTGGATGAGTGACTGGACTATGAATTTGTGGGTTATAGCCGGGTGTTGTTGGAATATGGCGACGTTGTAAAATCAGT
Organism: Acinetobacter sp. ABJ-A23_2; assembly: GCF_044538765.1. Taxonomy (NCBI): domain Bacteria; kingdom Pseudomonadati; phylum Pseudomonadota; class Gammaproteobacteria; order Moraxellales; family Moraxellaceae; genus Acinetobacter; species Acinetobacter sp. ABJ-A23_2. The sequence goes on along the minus strand of NZ_JBIUCP010000060.1, from coordinate 11,559 downwards.
TGATTCGCTTGGCGTTCATCACTGGTCTCGGGGTTTTGTATTGACCAGTTACTTTGCGCCAATAGACCATTAATTTGGTCATTTAAATCTTTAGGTAAATTATTCTGATTAAAGAAATTTTTAGAAACAATCAAAAAGCTTTTATCTGAGCTTTCATGCTGGTCTATTTCTGGGTGTTCATTTAATTCGAAATAGTAACCCACATAGGCATCGCGGACCGTCGTTTGCGCAATAAAGCGTTTCGCCTGCGCCTCGTAGTAATTGTGGAGGTTCTGGTTTAATCGTTCAACTTGTTGATTTCCAGATTTAGTTACACCATCCTCACCCTTTAAGTCACCAATCCATGCAGGCGCATAGTTCCAAGCTTGCTCTAAGCCAAGTGTAGCATTGTCATATTGTTCGCTATGCTGATGCTTACTTTGAACGCTTCCAATCCCTTCTTCTTGTTCTAATATTTCTGCTTGCCAACGTTGTATATGCATAACGTTGGGTTGAAGAGTACGCTCGGCAGTTAAGCGAGTCATGCTGTCGTATTGTTCAACCGCACTACTACGGTGGTAACGAATCGTTTTACGGTCCAAAGGCTGATATTGGCTATTGGCATCAATCAACCTGAGTTTTTGAGCTTGAATAGATGTATCGGTACTTGGAACAATATGCTGAGCTTCATCAATGAGCCAACTGATATTTTCACTACGAAGTAAGCGTGTGAGGAAGTCCCAATCACTTTCGTTATGTTGCATAACAAAAGGACGAACATCATAAGTTTGTGTTAAACCGCTTAAATCCAAACTTAAACTTGCAGCAAATAGCGGATTTTTAACTTGCCATTCTTTAAATAATATTTCCCATATTTCAACCACGCTTTTATTCATAAATACGCGCGAATTGCGGCGATATTTCCATAATGCGGTTGGATCTTCTAAGGTCAGCTTATATAAAGTTAGGCTTCCATCTGACTGGCCTTGCTGAGCATGAGTAATAATGCCTGTAACACGGGTTAATTCACCTCGCTCCGTCACTATATCTACAGCGGCCTGAATACCAATAAAAGATTTTAGTTGAATCGTTGCATTAGTTGATAGGCATAAAAGTTCTGCTTTTAAGCCATCATTGAGTGCATGTACGCCATCAATTCTTTGCAGAAAGACTTGGTCATTCAATATCGGAGACGTAAATTGAATATGAATAGCTCGTTTCTGTGGGCTAATGCCCAAACTATCTAAAACTTGATGAATACTGTTCAACATCTTTATAGGACTGAATTATATTTAGTGGTATTTTACAAAGCACGTACAGATCTGTCTATTTAATTAAGAATTAATTTTACATTTAAATTAAATATTAAAACTTATTCTATTCAACAGAATATAATCCAGCCCTAGCATGATTAAAAGATTTGTTAATTTTGCTATATTAAGCCTCATTTATAAAGCATTAATTTTTAAAAATAAGCCAATAAATCAATTGTTTAAAAAATGTATAAACAATAAACAGGCTTATACATTTTATTGGTCAATTCAAATATCAACAACAACATAACACACTGTTATATATAATATTTTTAAAATTCAAAAATAGATCTACTATTATTGAAAAATACTTCCAAATTACTTTCCATGCAAAGAATCAATTTAAAATAGTTTAGATATTTTAAATTATAATTAGAAACAATTTTTAACATTTCTTAACACTACTCTAATTTCGAATAAATGACATTAGAAATCGCTCAAACAACCATTCCTTTACGTTTGAAATATCGGAACTTAAAAGCTGAATAATGGTGCCTTCAATCATATATAAAAATAATTTGGCATCATGAAATGAGGCTTCCCTATTAAGCGCCCTAAGCTGGCTATAGATTTCATTGGTTAGCCATATTCTATATTTGATGGCAACTTGATAGGCATTTGAATAATTATTTTTAGTTTCAAAAATGGCTTTAAATAGCAGGTAATATGGCCCTTCCAAGTCGGTATGCAAGTCATAAAGTATTTTGAGTTTGTCCTTCACGCTTGTGTTTTGGTCGTATTCCACCATTGCAATGACTTTCTCTTGTAGCCGTTCTTTTTGCACAAGTAGGCAAATTTCGATAAACCGCGCTTTGGACTGAAAATAATGATAAAAAGTCATTTTTGTAATTTCAGACTCTCTCACAATTCTGTCGACACCTACTAAATGGAATCCGTGGTGGTGAAATAAATCAATCGCCTTATTAATAACTTTTAAAGCACGTGTAGAAAATACTAAAGGTGGCATAGTTTTTACCGCTATAAATTCTTGTTGTTTCTAAAAGAGAAAAAAGCCTGTGCCCTTTTTGGGAGAAAAAAAGGCACAGCAAAGCCATAAAGACTGTGCTTGGCACATCTCAAGTTTTATTGTTGATACAAATTTTTGAGCCGTAATGACTTAAAGCCTGAAAACCCTAAAGGTCATCAAGCTGTTTAAAGATGATTTAAGTGGTGTCGTTATAGCGTTTGGCATCGAGAGCCAAGAAATAATGAATGTGCAAAGCCAACTCCTTCTATGGGAGTTCTACCAGACATTAAAATTATGGTGGCAGAACGGAAGAGGGTTCGCGGACTGGTTTCGACTCCAGCACACCCGAAGGTGTCCCTCTCCCGTCCTACCGCTACGGGAGGAGACGAGGAGATGCTCACACAAAACTATTCCTCAGAAGAAATAATCCTGATGTGGTCGAAAACAGCGGTCCGCGACGACCGACTGGCAATGTGGCCAGCAGGCAAAGGATAGTGTTCAAGCCTTTCACAGTCAAGCACACAAAATGACATTTGCTTTAAAATAAATCATTAAAAAGTAAGGGTAAATAATTTAGTTTTATTATTAAATTAGGGTTTATAAAATCGAAGAAATTTATATAGATATATAAGTTTTGATGGGCCAAAATGAATGCTTATTTTAAAACCATTTATAAAAAACTGTAGATGAGTCTGAATATAAGAGGACATTGAATGAAGAACTTTCTCACCAAGAAAATGTACACAACTAGAGCTTTATTTTTTGCTGTAAGTGTTATGGCTTTGAATGTTTCCCCTATTGTTATTTCTACTACTCATGCAGCGACAGAACAAAAAATGGATAATTTATCGACTAAGCTTTCATCAATTTTTGCAGATAAACTCGTAGAACCTGTTTTATTTAGCCCTCAATTTTTACAACAAGTTTCCATCACACAAATTCAAAAAATCGTTGATGATTTAAAAGCCTCTTTAGGCACGCTTAAAAGTATTAATGTTTCAAATGGCTCGGGGACGATTGATTTCGAGAAAGGAGAATTACCTGTTTCAATTAGCTTAGATGAGCAAGGGCAAATTAGTACCCTTTGGTTTAGCGCACCTCATTTTAAGACCGTAAGCCTAGACGAAATGGTTAAAGGACTACATGAAAACGCAATCGGTAAAACCTCTCTTTTAGTAGTTGTAGATAACAAACCTGTGGTTGTTGAAAACGATAAAACCCCGATGGCTGTGGGTTCAACTTTTAAGTTACTTGTTTTAAAAGCATATGAAGATGCGATAAAAAAAGGCGAATTAAAAAGAGAAACTATTGTTTCTTTAAAAGAAAAGAATCGCTCATTGCCAACTGGAGTTTTACAAAACTTGCCTAATGGTACACCTGTAAATCTGGAACTTCTCGCGCAGTTAATGATACAAATTAGCGATAATACAGCGACCGATAGCCTGATAGAGGTATTAAAGAAACCTCGTATGGAAGCGTTGTCACCTAGAAACATCCCGATGCTGACAACACGAGAGCTATTTCAATTGATTGACCCAAGTAATGAAAAGCTAAAAAATAAGTTTAAAACAGGTACAAAGTCGGCTCGTCTAGAAGTGTTCTCTGAGCTAGACAAACTCCCGCTACCGAATGTGAGTAGCATTGGAAAATCGGCTACTTGGCAAGATGTTGAATGGTATATGTCAGCCAATGAGATTTGCCCTCTGCTTGAAAGTGTTCAAGATGCCCCTGCTCTGAACAGCTCTTTAAACCCACTTTTTAAAAATTTGAATTGGCAAAAAATTGGTTTTAAAGGCGGTTCCGAATACGGCGTGATTAACTTTTCTGTGATTGGAAAAACTCAAAAAGGCCATAAAGTTTGTGCAGTATTTACCGCAAATGGAAATGAGCCACAGCCTGAGTCAAAATTGGCAATATTATTTACAGGTATACTTCAAGCTGTTGATTCTATGAATCGTTAAGTACAAAAGCCCATCATGAGTGGCTTTTAGCAATTCCTTATGATGGGCTGATTTGGAGTTATTCAGATACTCGCGTACAGTCGTTTTGAGAAATTTATTATTAAATAAATAAGTGGTGATAAAGATGCCATTAATTATACCCGTAGCGATTGACGAGGGTGCGCTAGAGGTTCTTTGGTATAGCCCTTTTGAAAATATTAAAGATATTATTCTATGGTGGGAAGTACAAGAAAGCATTGATATATATAAATATAAGACCGACTTGGAAGCTGCTGAAGCAATTCTATCAAATGGCAAAATAGTCAGTGTAAAAACAGAAGAGCAATATGATCTCTACTATGCAATAAGTGCAAAAGCTGAAACTGTAACGCTCATGATCGACACAGACTATACCTCGCGCTTATCTTATAAAGGAAAGAAATATTTTCATAAAGGAAAGCTTAATTCCCCCCCTGATCTAATTTAATGGTACTACAGAAAATATTATGGAAATTTCATTAAGATTTGCTACTTCTGCCGATCTCAAAGCTATAAATGAACGTTATGCTGAGGTTGATTTTGTTCCATCACATGAAGATGAACTTATTGTACTCGCCTCTATTGGTGATAAAACTGTTGGACAAGGTAGAGTTGTGTCTATTGATTCGAATAGCGGCGAACTCGGTGGAATTTATGTTTTTCCTGGCAATGAAGGGTTAGGCATCGCCCGTAAAGTGGTCGATTTCTTAATTAAAAACTCGGATTTTTCTGTACTTTACTGTCTACCTTTTGCAGAACTAGAAAGTTTTTACGGTTCGATGGGTTTTGTTCCCGTGAAAGACATGGCTCAGGTTCCTCAAGCTGTAATCAAAAAACATGAGTGGTGTAATAGTAATTACGACAAACCTGTTTTACTTTTAGAAAGAAGTAAATGATGTAAAAACTCATAAAAAACCGCCCCAGAAGGCGGTCATTGAGTATAAACCAGTAGGCATTGCCCACCCTGTTTAAGACATTGAGCACGACTTAGAAATCAGAATGAAATCTCAACGTTTGAGGCGATCAATTTGTTCATTGATCAGACGTTGTGCAAGCCCAAGGTAGTTCCCTGACTCAACGTCCCAACTCTGTAACTGCCCATCAATGTTCATACGGGCAAGGCCATAAGCCAATGCACGAGTAGATAACAAGGCATCTTCAGCCGAAATACCGACGAGCTCTCCACTCGATACAGCATCATTCAACAGTTGTCGCATCTGACGACGAATCTTGTCGTTAGCTGCCCGAAGCCCACTTCCCTCGAAATCGATGACGGCGCGTGTGGAAATCACTTGAAAGTGATGCGGATTTTCAAAGGCCCAGATCAGGAATGCCTGTCCCAATGCACGGTATTGCTCTAAGGGTGAGAGACTCGCTGCTTGTGTGAGTGCCTGATCGATTTGCATAGTGAGACGAACCATGGCCTCTTCTGCGACCGCATTCAGCAGTGCAGTTCTCGATGGAAAATGGCGAAACGGTGCACCTGGTGAAACGCCAGCCCGTTTAGCTGCCTCTCGTACAGAAACGGCTTCAATCCCACCCTCTTTTAAAAGAATCAACGTCGCATCAATAAGTGCGGCTTTCAGTGCGCCGTGGTGATAACCCCGTTGTGTGTCTGCCATGAATTTCATCACTTGTAAATTTACGATAGTTTAACTTTGACAGTACTTTGAGATCAATGTAATCTGTGCTTACATTAATCTCAGAGTGCTTCGTTATGAACACAAAGTTACTGGTCACAGGAATACTGGGGGTATTGCTTTTGGGATCGCAAGCCTATGCGAACGAGACCAGTGTTGGCGTATCACCAGTGCAGCAAAAGGATAATGCCCCCCATTTGATTATTGACTCTCCAACAGATCATCAGGTCATTAAAGGGGTCGTCATTGTCCGCTGGCATGCGCAAAATATTCGAATATTGTCTGTTTATGGAGATGCGGCGCTCGCGGTTAAACCAAAACTCGGTCACCTGCATGTTTCGCTTGATCAAAATTCTTGGCATTGGGTACAAGCATCTGAAGAACCAATCGTCCTTCAGGGACTAGCTCCTGGTGAACATACGGTTTCGATTGATTTAGCTGATGCAACACATCAAGTGTTAGATCATCAGACATTGACGTTTGTCACCACAAACATAGATTCTAGAAATACGCATTCCCATTGACCAGAATGGTGTAATACCCATAAAAAAAACCGCCCCAGAAGGCGGTCGCTGAGTATAAACCAGCAGGTATATAGAAGTATGGTGGACGAATACTTCTATATTCTTTTATGAAGGAGTTTTCTCGGTTTTCAGAAAATCTTTCGATTTAAAATAATTAATAATCATATCCGCATGCTCTTCTTTTTGAGGAGCGGCTGTCACAGGAAATGATTCTTTAGACATTTTAAATCCGTGCGGGATGAGCTGTGAAATTGGCGGAAATTTGGGTTTCCCACCTTCTGTAATCCGCTCGATAAAACTTGCTAACCAGAGTAAATACTCTCCTTCATTTTCAAACTTAGGCATAACACTTAAATCGACTTTGACTTTACATTCACTAAGAGGCTTGGTGAGCTGTTCATCAAAATCAATGTAATTGAACTTAAGTTTAAACTCAGTCCCTTTAATGGCCTTACGTATCTGACTGATTAAACAATTCAGATTTTGTGTAAGGTCATTGGTGAATAAGTCGTCTTTTTTAATATTCTTATAAACCTTTTCAGCCACGGCTAAATACTTTGGCATTTTTTACCCTCCTCAATCTCAATTGTTATAAAGTTTTGATCTTAAAATGTTTTATGGTTCTGATTATGGTGAAACAAGTGTAAAGGAGTGAAACATTATTATAGTCAAAAGTAAGTAGTTAAAGCTTTATGTAAACCGCACCAAACAATCACATAAAAAAAGTATGGTTTTGATAACTCATCCGCAATTTTTCTAAATTATTAAGATGTTTTGAAATATTTATTTTCAATTAAAATTTACCATTTGGTAAAATTAATACGGTCGCATTTGCTGATCTCGTCTTACCAACCCTAAAACTGATCTACGAACTCTAATTTCTTCTTCAGAAAATGGTAAGTGTTCTTTTAACTCATCTATAGAAAGAGAATTATTTTCTATTAAAAAACAGTCTTGTTCGGTCGTCCAATGTGAAGCCACCGATTCAGTTTGCTTGTAGTAACGTTTCATATACCTGAGTAAATTTATGACCATAAAAAGCTTAAACATACAACAAGCTCTTTATAAGTTTTGAGTAGAAAGAAGAATAGGAATACTACCGAAATACGCCACAATAAAAAAGCCAAACATTGCAGTAATAAAGCCCTGTTTGGCACTTCTAAAAATGAGTTTAATCCAACTCTAGCTGTTGTCTTAGTTTAAGAATATCGACTAGCCCTTTATCTCTTTTTTGATATAAATCGACATCTTTATAATGTGTTAAAAGCTGTTTCGTTTGTTCTTCTAACAACTCTGTCGTTTCTTCTGAGTGTTGGAAAGCCTGCATATCATTCCACCATTCGGTCATAGGTGGCCCAAGGTGGTGAATTGCCTCTTTAAAACCCTTCTGGTTCGCAAGCTCCATATTTATATAGGGGCCAAATAATGCCCATCTCAACCCTGGCCCACTGGTAATTGCGATATCAACATCTTCGGCTGAACATACTTCTTCTTTCACCAAGGAAAAAGCTTCTCGCCATAAGGCTGCTTGCAAGCGGTTCGCGACATGCCCTTTTACTTCTTTATTTAAAATAATCGGGTGTTTGCCTAGTCTTTGATAAAACTCGGAAGCGCGCTTTAAAAGCTGTGCATCTGTTAAATTTCCGCCTACAATTTCAACCAAAGGTAATAGATGAGGTGGGTTAAATGGATGACCTAAAAGTATACGCTCGGGATGAGCTGCCTCTTTTTGAAAGTCTGAAACTTTTAGGCCGGAAGAACTTGAAGCAATCAGTGTCTTTTCAGGACAATATGATGTGATGTCTTGATATAACTTTTGCTTTACATCTAAACGCTCCGGCGCATTTTCTTGAATAAAATCGACATCGGCTACGGCATCTTTTAAGTTGTTGTGAAGCTCTAGATTTGAAAGAACATCTTGTAAAGAATGGCTAGGCTGCGTTTGCAAATCTAAATCTTGTAAATCTTTTAAATTTGCTTGTATTCTCTTTTTAAATAATTCTTCATCTATGGGATAAGGATCATATACCTTTACTTTAAAGCCTTTATATAAAAATAATGCTGTCCAACTTGCGCCAATGACACCAACACCAACCACACCGATTGTTTTAATTTCTTCCATACTTTCCTCACAAGCCTATTACTTTTAAAAACTGTCCTTATTTCCTTACACGACCATAAAAATAGTCGACTTATCATCTTATCTTGGTTACTTAAAGCCATTTTATAATAGGCAAGCTGAACCCAAAGTTCATATCATTATTGTACTTTTCTTGCATTATATTCATTTTTAACAGCTAAAATTGCGGCTAAAGATTGCAGCCCTAGAAGCGCTAAACGTGTATGATTGGCAGGGTTTTGAGCGATTTAAATTTCATATGACAAATACATTTTCAGACCACAAGCAAGTTGAAGTGGTGTCTACTTTTGCTGAACTTGTAAATACACATTTTCAGGGAGATAAGAATGCTATTTGTTGGCACAGAAATTTGATGGGCGACTTTAAAGAAATTGTGGCTAAGCTTGAGTTAAAAGAAAATATTACCGAAATTTCTACTGAAGACCTGTTAGCACTTGAGCTTTCAGAACAAGGTGATTTGGCTCGAGACATTATTTTAAAAGACATGCAGCTTTTAACTGATATGGGTGCATCGCCTGTACTTAATTTACTTAAACACTATGAACGTGATGAAGAGCTAGATTTTATTTCAACTGATGTCTATTCATTTCATGTTGATCGTTCCCCTATAGAAACTGATACTTTTTTATGTACTTATCACGGTGCGGCTAGCGATATTGTGCCTAATGATCAGGTTGAGCAAAAAGTTTTAATTCCAGAAATTAGAGAGAAACTCAAAGCATTACACGACGGCCCAGAAGCGGAATTTGAAAGCTTTTTAGCAGAGTTTTTTTTTGATTTACATTACCAGCCTAAAGCCCATGCTCAACCTATAAATTTGGGTACAGGACACTTGTGGCGTTTGGCGGTAGATCATCCCACTCAAAAGGTTTTACCGTGTGTGCATAGAGCACCCGTTGAAAATGATGGTGAATATCGGTTGCTACTCATCTGTTAATTTCCGACATGTTGCTAATTTTAAAGACTTAAATATCTGTTCTTTCATTATTGAATTGGCTTAAAGTCAATTTATATTAAAAAGCATTTCTAATTTCTCGTCGTTCACTCCAATAATGAATAAAATAAATTTGAATATTTACCAAAGCGAAAATAATGAAAAATTATGATTTAAAGTAGTTGACCCTCACGTAACGTAAGCCCCTAGCATAAAACATGCCTAAGGAAGAAGGAGCTAAATGATGCTGTTAAAAGTTGGTGAATTGGCTAAACAAACAGGACTTACTGTCCGCGCTCTTCATCACTATGACGATATCGGTTTACTTCAGCCTTCGGTCCGTTCCGATGCTGGTTATCGACTATATACCCGTAAAGACATTACTCGTTTGCATCAAATTCAAGCATTACGAGGAATGGGAATGTCGTTAGCCGAAATCCATACGGTTCTTGAAGACCCCAATCTTGCGCTTTTACCCATTATTGATCAGCAGATTCAAGCAATTGATCAGAGACTGAACGAGCAAAAGAAATTGCGAAATCAGCTCAGTAAATTGAAATCTCAGATTATGAGTGGTGAAGAACTTGGTTTGGAGGATTGGCTAAAAACAATGGAGCTTATAGCAATGTTTGAGAAATACTTTACGAAAGAAGAGCTTGAAAAACTTACTTTCTTACAAGCAGGTAGTAAAAGTCACCAAGAATGGCAAGAGTTAACTCAGGCAGCAAATGCACTATTTAATGCTGGCGAACCATCTAATAGTGAAGCCGCTCAAGATCTGGCACGAAAGTGGATGAAAACTCTTGAGCATAATACGCGAGCTAACCCCGAATGGCTTGTTAAATTAAATGCCATAAATTCAGCAGAATCTGAATTTCAGGAAAAATTAGGAGTTACACCAGAAGTTGTTGAGTTTTTACTTCAAGCGTTTTCTGAAAGTAAGCTGAGTATTTTTGCCCGCTATTTATCTGACAATGAATTTGCTTTTCTAAAAGAAAACTACATTCGTGAGATGAAAAAATGGCCTCAATTGTTGGTCGATATTGAAAAATTGATTGATGCTGAAGTCCAACCAGATAGTGAAGGTGCACGGCGTTTGGCTCAACAATGGCTTTCTATGCTACAAGGCTATGCTGGTAATAACCCAAGTACTCAAGAAAAAATTCGTACGGCAATGCAAAATGAACCGAGCCTTGCGGACGGCACTTGGCTCAAACCAGTTACCCTACAATTTCTGGAAAAAGCAGTAGCAGCTTTAATGCGCAGTGCTTAGTTCTGTTAAATCGCTCTTTTTATACTAAGAAGGGTAATTTTCCCTAGGTTATTAAAGTACTTATTCAATATCGAATTTAAAATCGAGAAAGAAAAGCTAAACCTTATTGCCAAAAAAAAGCCCTCTAAAGAGGGCTTTTTTTATTTATTCTACAGAAATAATTACTGTGGAATAATGTTAGTAGCGCTAGGGCCTTTTTGACCTTGCACAACATTAAAAGTCACACGTTGACCTTCATGTAAAGTTTTGAAGCCAGAAGATGCGATTTCTTTGAAGTGAGCAAAAACGTCTGGACCAGAATCTTGTTGAATGAAACCAAAACCTTTAGTTTCGTTGAACCACTTAACTGTACCAGTAGCTGTGTTGTTAGACATGATATACATCCTATTGAATTTTAAGAACTTAATGTCATGAGACATGACGGGTTTAACTTGGAAAAAATAACGAATTGAGCTTAAGATCTTAAAAACGGAGGATTATGAATAAAGCTTCGATACTAAAAGAGGATTTACTAAACTAATAAGTCTTTTTTCTAGTTAAGCTAATTATACACCAAAAAATCACTTATACAAACTTTTTATATGAATTATTTATTACGACTATACTAAACATTTGTTTACATCTGTACAAATAATTACACTTTATGATCTAAACATATAACATTTTATTTGTTATAGCCCCTTCTTAAATCTTAGATTTATATTAATTTAAAACCTTTATCCGACTTAACAGTATTTATTAATTACAATAACTTAGGCTATATCTCTGTCCTACTCTATAATATTACTAAATATTATGATTACCCTATGC
>NZ_JBIUCP010000006.1:0-113774 GCF_044538765.1 Acinetobacter sp. ABJ-A23_2 | reverse complement strand
ATTTAAATATTTCTAAAGATGCAAATCCTATTGTATATTTATATTCTTATTGATCAATATTTTATAAAATTTTTATCAGAAACCATTTTAAAACTAATGATATCCATGACTTTTCAGTGCGGTACGGTTTTCTCACCTATAGATGAGGTAAGTAACTCTTTGCTTGCTAGAAAGTTCTCATTACTAATGATGTGTCGCTTGGTGTAATCCAGCGAGTATTTAAAATAACTCACTCTGCCTTGTTCATCTCACAGTTGTTACTCAATCGAGAGGATTGGTTTAGCATCAAACTGTTTTAAAATTTTACGTAGAAATTTTTCTAATTTTAGTATTTTAGGAAATATTTTTAGGCTCTATGAATGTATCTTTTGACCGTCGTTTACGAGTATTCTAAACTCGAGTTTCTAACATCATACAACTCTTTCTTCCAAAAAAATTGTTGTATTTTTCTAAACCATACCCACTTTATGTATCTGAAAACCTTTAATTGAAACTTCACATTTCTATTTCGAAAAGAAAGTTGCTCTTTTAATGTACTGTGTTAAAGTTTGTATTAGATCATAATGATTATAAGTACATTTCTCAAAGAGCGGTTCCGACTAACAACGACAAAATCTGTGAGGCGGGCATGACACAGCGATTAGAACTACATCAGGTCGAGCAATTAAGTGCTTGTAGAATATCACTATTACTTGGATTAAATGCCGAGCAGAATTACATTGAGCAATTTTTCCGGTTTAGTGTTCGCCTGTTGAAGTGTCAAAAAGCTTTGCTTACTTTTAATCAGGAACCTTACTTTTGGCATCATTGTCCTGAAGGCATGACTGCTATTTCATTTAAACCTTCAAGGCACTTAAAACAATGTTTTGCTAAACAACAGGTGATTCATCACGATCATCCTTCTTATCAAAATTTAATCAACTATTTAAAAGAGCTTAATATTGACTGTGGTCGTGCCTTAGCTGTCCATTTGGTGCAACCCGACCAGACTTCTATGGGGTTTGCCGTTTTCTTTGATGATGATGAAACCACTTTCGAAAATGATCAAATTCAGTTGTTGCTCGATTATTGTTCTAGTTTTATGCAACAAGTCGAGTTGAAATTTAATTATGAAGAATTAAATGAACTCTATGAGCAACAAGTAGCCCTTAATTCGAGTAAAACAAAGTTCTTTTCTATTATTTCGCATGACTTGCGGGCACCATTTCATGGCTTGTTAGGTTTCTCCGAAGTTTTGGCGAAAGAACGTGAAACACTGGATGAATCGAGTATTCAAAATATTGCTGACTATTTATACGACACTTCTCAATCGACCTATAACTTACTTGAAAGCTTATTAACATGGGCGATGGCAGAGGGTGGGCGTTTTGTTTATCACCCTATTAATTTCAAGCTTAGACAAGTCAGCAATATTGTTTGCGATGTGCTGCATACGTTGGCTTTAAAGAAAAATATTGAATTGGTAAATGCGGTTTCCGAAGATTTAAAAATCTATGCCGATATTAATATGATGACTTCCGTGATCCAAAACTTGGTGTCAAATGCATTGAAATTTACCGATGTTGATGGCTCTGGCAAAGTGTTCATTGAAGCGAAGCAGGTGGGCACAAATGTCGAAATCACTGTACGTGATACTGGTCTTGGTATGAGCGAACAACAAATGGCAAATTTATTCCATCCCCGTATTACAGCGAGCTTTAAGGGAACAGCAGGTGAAAAGGGCGCGGGATTAGGTTTAAGTTTATGTAAGCGATTTGTCGAGATTAATCAGGGTAAGATTAGTGTAAATTCGCAAAAGGGTATTGGAACGACATTTAAAGTTTTATTACCTTCTGCCCAAGAAGTTCCCGAACTTCATGTAGAGGAACAAAACACATCAGAAGCAAAATTAGTTTAATCCCTTTTCCTATTACTACGTGAACTGCTATAACTAAAAAGAGAGTCTGAGGAAAAGAGCTTTTTTATATGAATGCGGAGCAGTTACAAAAAACATTGCGTGCTAGTCAGTACGCGGAACAAGTTTTGGGGTTACATCAGGCTGTTTTAGAACAAGATTATCAACTAGATCAATTTGCTGCGCCGCTCTCAACAGAACAGATTTATCAATTTGTAGATACCACAATCGATGGCATTGGTGATGAAACAACTTGGATGCGTGCGCTTCGTATACTGCGCAGTCGTTTAATGTTTCGTTGGATTTGGCAGGATGCCAATCAACTGACCGATGTTGTCACACTCACACGCGAACTTTCTGATTTTGCTGATGCCAGTATTTGTGCAGCAAAAGCTTTTGCTCGTGTTGCACTTGTGGCGAAACACGGCGAACCATTAAGTTATTCAGGCAGAGTTCAAGATTTGATTGTGGTTGCCATGGGCAAGCTTGGTGCACAAGAGCTTAACTTATCGAGTGATATCGACCTGATTTTTGCCTTTGATGAGCAAGGCGAAACCAATGGTCGCAAATGTATTGATGTACAGCAGTTCTGTATTTTGTGGGGACAAAAACTTATTTATTTACTTGAACACATCACCGCAGATGGTTTTGTATTTCGAGTAGATATGCGCTTACGCCCATGGGGAGATGGTTCGGCATTAGCGATTAGTCATGCAGCTTTAGAAAAGTATTTAAGTCAGCATGGCCGTGAATGGGAACGTTATGCCTGGATTAAAGCGCGTGTTGTGACAGGCGGTAAAGAAGGGCAAGATCTGTTAGAAATGACACGTCCTTTTGTATTCCGCCGCTATGTCGATTACACCGCTTTTGCTGCCATGCGTGATATGAAAGCGATGATTGAACGCGAAGTATTGCGCCGCCATATTGAGGATGACATTAAACTCGGAGCAGGCGGTATTCGCGAAATTGAGTTTATTGTTCAGGTTTTTCAGCTGATTTACGGTGGTTCTAAACGTGAGTTACAAGACCGTCAGTGCTTAGTCAGTCTTGAGCACATTGGTGAGGCAGGTTTGTTAGAAAAGCAGGCCGTATTAGAGCTTGAAGATGCTTACCTGTTTTTACGCCGTGTTGAACACGCGATTCAAGCGCTCAATGATCAGCAAACCCAGTTATTGCCCGAAGAATTGGACTTAAGACAACGCATTATTGATACCTTGGGTTTCGCAAGCTGGAATGAGTTTCTTGATGTTCTTAATGAGAAACGTCAAAAGGTAAAAGTTCAGTTTAAACAACTGATTGAAGATACTAGCTCTAATGCAGCAACCGAGAACTTTGGGCAGTTAGAACAACAGCTAGATGAAGTGCTGGATGATAATGCGAAAAATTTGATTCATGAATTTTGGCATGGGCATGCACTTAAAAAACTTCCTTCAAATGCTGTGCAGCGTTTAAAAACTTTCTGGCCTCATTTGATTGAAGCGATCTTGCAGTCCGAACAACCACAAACTGCATTATTACGTTTAATGCCGCTGATTGAATCAGTCATGCGTCGAACTGTGTATTTGGTGATGTTGATTGAAAGTAAAGGGGCATTGCAACGCTTAGTGAAAATGGCGACGGTGAGCCCGTGGATTTGTGAAGAGCTAACGCAATATCCAGTACTGTTGGATGAGTTCTTATCGATGGACTTTGAGTTACCAAAACGTAAGGACTTGGAAGACTCATTACGCCAGCAATTGCTTCGCATCGAAATTGATCAAGTTGAAGACCAAATGCGGGTACTTCGCTTGTTTAAAAAGAGTAATGTGCTCACGGTCGCTGCAAGTGATGTATTAGCTGAAAGTCCTCTCATGAAGGTGTCCGATGCATTAACAGATATTGCTGAAGTGAGTGTTAATGCAACTCTCCATTTAGCTTATCAGACCGTAGCAAAACGTCATGGTTACCCAAAGGATGTTGAGGGAAAACGTTGCTCTCTTGACTATAAAGCCTTTGCTGTTATTGGTTATGGCAAAGTGGGTGGCATTGAACTGGGCTATGGTTCTGACTTGGATCTTGTTTTTATTCACTATCTAGATGAACAAGCCGACACTGATGGAACCAAGGCGATTACTGGCTTTGAGTTTGCTATGCGTGTTGCTCAAAAGTTTATGTCACTCATGACCACTCAAACGCTTGATGGCCGCGTCTATGAAATTGATACACGCTTAAGACCCTCAGGTGAAGCTGGTTTATTAGTGACCAGTCTGAAAGCCTATGAACATTATCAGTTGAAAAGTGCATGGCTTTGGGAGCATCAGGCACTCGTTCGAGCACGCTCTATCGCTGGTGATGAAATGCTTTGCCAAAAATTTGAAATATTTCGCCGCGAGATATTGACTCAATCTAGAGATGAAGCTTATGTTCGTGAAGAAGTGTTGAAAATGCGTCAGAAAATGAAAGACCACTTAGGTTCGTCTTCTGAACAAAAAAAACATGGTATTTTTCATTTAAAACAGGACGCAGGTGGTATCGTAGATATCGAATTTATGGCACAGTATGCTGTACTTGCATGGAGCGGGACGAAACCAGATCTCGCCCATTATTCTGATAATGTAAGAATATTAGAAGATGCTGCTAAAGCAGACTGCTTATCCAGTGAAGATGCCACAGCATTAATTCGAGCCTATCTTAGTGAACGTGCCGAAAGCCACCGCTTAGCCCTTGCGAATCAATCCATGCAAGTAAGCGCAGCGGACTGGCGTAGTACCCGTGCGGTCGTTTGCAATTTATGGCAAAGATTAATAGACCCAACCGCCTCGGTTGAGTTGGATAGTGAATGATTTTATAACAATTTGGAGTGTTCCATGAATTTGGCTGATCGTGATGGTTTTATTTGGCAAGATGGAAAATTAATTGATTGGCGTGATGCAAAGATTCACGTTTTAACCCATACATTACACTACAGTATGGGCGTATTTGAGGGTGTTCGTGCTTATGAAACGCCTAAAGGTACTGCAATTTTCCGTCTCCAAGACCACACAAAACGTTTGTTAAATTCAGCAAAAATTTATCAAATGAAAGTGCCGTATGATCAAGCAACGCTTGAACAAGCACAAATCGATGTTGTACGTGAAAATAAATTAGCTTCTTGCTATTTACGTCCGCTTATTTGGATCGGTTCAGAAAAACTAGGTATTGCTGCAACAAATAACACCATTCATGCCGCTGTTGCAGCATGGGCGTGGGGTGCATACCTTGGTGATGAAGCAATGGCGAAAGGTATCCGCGTTAAAACTTCATCATTTACTCACCATCATCCAAACGTGACCATGTGTAAAGCAAAAGCATCTGGTAACTATACGTTGTCAATTCTTGCTCACCAAGAAGTTGCACACTCAGGTTACGATGAAGCAATGCTCATGGACCCACAAGGTTATGTATGCCAAGGTTCAGGTGAAAACGTATTCTTGATTAAAGATGGTGTTTTACATACTCCAGATATCGCTGGCGGTGCACTTGACGGTATTACACGTCAAACTGTGATGACGATTGCTAGAGATCTTGGTTACCAAGTTGTTGAGCGCCGTATTACACGTGACGAGTTCTACATTGCAGACGAAGCATTCTTTACAGGTACTGCTGCTGAAGTAACACCAATTCGTGAATACGATGACCGTCCAATCGGTTCGGGTAGCCGTGGCCCAATTACCACTGAAATCCAAAAAACTTACTTTGATGCAGTTCAAGGTAGAAATCCGAAATATGAACACTGGTTAACTTACGTAAAATAAGTTAATCCGTTAACATGAAAAGGCGAACATTGGTTTCGCCTTTTTATTTTTTGGTTAGGGAGTTTTTATGCATATTGTCTATGTCTCTGATGGTAAAGCAGGGCATCGTTCACAGGCTTTAGGTTTATTTCAGGCGATGCAAAGACAGCAGGCAAATGCAACTTTTGAAGAAGTCTCTATTAATGACTTGCCTATTTTTTCTCTAATCAAAGCGCTTTTCTCTTCAAAAAATACTCTATTTGAACAAGCACCCGATTTTATATTTGGAGTCGGGAGCCATACGCACTTTCGTGTCTGGTTACTGGGTAAAATTTTTAAAAAGGCGAAGACTGTTATCTTAATGAAGCCAAATTTACCTATTGCTTGGTTCGACTATGCTGTGATTCCAGAACACGACGGTATTCCAGCAAATAGCCACGTTATTGTTACACGTGGTGCACTCAATCCCATTCGTAATGAAAACCGCCATCAAGCAGCCAGAATTTTAATTGCATTGGGTGGTTCATCAAAACGTCACCAATGGAACCAAGAAAAAGTATTATTGTCTGTTCAACAAATTGTTGAGCATAATCCAGACTCTGAAATTATTCTGACCACCTCACGTCGAACTCCAGCCGGTTTTATTGATATTTTAAAACAACAAAGTTTTGCTAGGCATTTGCAGATATGTCCGGTTGAGCAAACCCCTCAAGGTTGGATTTTTGAGGAAATGCAAAAGGCAGAAGCGGTGTGGGTAACAGAAGATAGTGTTTCTATGATTTATGAGGCACTTACAGCAGGTTGCCGAGTCGGTGTGATTGCAATGGACAGACTCAAACAAGATCGTATTACTAATTCGGTTGATAGGCTGCTAGAGGAAAAGTTAATAGCAAATGTATTTGATATAAATTTGCTTCCTGAAGGACAGGTCCTACAGGAAGCGGATCGGGTTGTGCATCAAATCACTAAATGACATTGGCTGTCATCATGGCCTTTATCATAGTTGACTGTTTCTGATGTTGCTAAAATTTCTCTTGGATATGTTTTGTATTTCGAATTAAATAACGATCTCTCTTGAGAAATGTTTTTACAGTGAATACCTCTCATATCTAAGAGTGTAGGTAATATATTAATTGAACTAATAGCACTACTTTGTTCTTTAGAAAGGGTACTCGCCATCTCTGGATGATGTTGCTTCCATGAGTTTGAGCTCCACATAATTAACGGAACATCGAAGTTATTTTTCATATCTAAATGCAGTGAGCTATTTTCTTTACATTCTCCAAGGTTCAGTCCATGGTCAGATGTGTAAATTAAGTTGGCGTCCACATTGGTTGCTTTTAATTTTTGAATAACTTCATTGAGCAGGTAGTCTGTATAAAGTACCGTATTGTCATAGGTATCTTTAAATTTATTAAATTGTGGTGGATAGCGTTTTGCAAAATCTGCATGTGAACCATAAAGGTGTAACACAATGAATTTATGGTGCGTTTTTTCTGCTAATGCTCGATCAAATGATTTGAGTAGCTCTTCATCGTAATGCGTTTCTAGTGATGCTGAATATGAATGTTGCGTCAAAAATTGGGTTTCTTGAGCAGAAGATGCATAGGCTGAAACAAGGGAATCATATTCTCCATATTGCGCTTGTGCGCTAAACCAGTAAGTTTTATAGCCTGCTGCGTTGAAAGCATTCACAATCGATGGGCTTAAGTTATCAGTTCCGTTTAGCTTTCCTGTTAATAAGGTGGGTACAGACTTACTGGTCATATAAGAGCCTGAAATCGTATTATTAAATAACCATAAATCTTTCTTATATTTTTCTAGATAAGGCGTCGTATTATTTTTAGTATAGCCAAATAAACTTAAACGGTCGCGTCGAGCACTTTCCCCAATAACCAATACCGTAATGGTAGGGCGAGTTTCCTTAACTTGTGTGCATTCAATTTCGTTCTGTGTGGCTATGAAGTCTTTTACACGATTTACTTCAAGACTTGCTGCTGGTAAACCAAGAACTAAATTTAAAGGATAAGACTGTTTAAAATGGCGATATACATTTAGAAATCCTTGCTGATGATCAGGTGCTTTAAGATAGCGTTGAATGGGTGAAAAAATAAGAAATAAGGCTAAAATACGTAGCCATATTGGAGTGTTTAGTCTTTGATTTGGAATAAAATAATAAAAGAAAACTAGAGGAATGATATACGCGATAATCAACCCAATTGCTAAAGGAAGATCTAATGTTGATAAATAAACTTTACCTTCAGTTGTAGAGCTTCCTAGAATTGTGAGCCATACTGAAATTTCAGTTGGGGCGTTATAGGTAATTTCGTAGTACAGTGCAAAAGGACTTAAAAGATAAATAGGTAAGCTAAGCCAAAAAAAACGGCGGTAATGATAAATTAAAAAAACGAAAAAAATAAGCGGATATAAGGCTTTGAAAAAACCATCACTGGAAATAATGCATGATGGAACAAGCAGCATAAAGCAATAAATAAAGAACCATAACTTTCCTGTTTTGAGTCGAAAAATCACGCCAAGCTGTTCCAAGTGTAAAAGCGCGATATCATCCTATATTTTGATAACAGGGTCTACATAATTTCAGGCATGATATAATATTTTAGTTCATCTCCAGAATTGATGGAATTATAGAGTTAAGAATGAAAATATTGCATATCGCAAATTTTGGCTTTAATAAACAAGGCGCACATTTTTACTGCACAGACCGTAAAATTTCTGCCGGATTAATTGAAAATGGCCATTTCGTTTATGATTTTAGTTTTCGTGATATGGCTCGAATGGGCACCATTTTTAAAACAAAAAAATTGGGTGCTAATTGGGCCAACAAAGAAGTATTAAAAGTCGTCAATAACATTGAGCCTGATTTGGTGCTTATTGGTCATAGTGACTTGATGAGTCCAGATGTCCTCAGACAAATTAAAGAAGCTTATCCAAATACTAAAATTGCATTTTGGTATGTTGACCCGCTTTATTTAGAGAGCAAACTTGGCTTTGTAAAAGCATTCTCTCCGTATTTAGATGCTATTTTCTGTACAACTGGTGGTGAGTATCTACAGAAATTAAAGCAGCCTCATTTAAGCGTAGCCTATCTGCCTAATGTGGGTCATCGTAATGTAGAAACTCTACAACAGTTTTCCAACTCTAAAACGGATAAAACTTTTATCTTCTGCGGTGTAGTCTATAAAGAACCTGAGCGTGAAAAGTTCTTAAAAGATTTAGCAGATGCTCTGCAACAAGGTCATGTAAACTATCAATATTATGGTTGTTTTGAACAACCTGGTGTTTATGGTAAAGCTTATTATAAAGTTCTATCTGAAACAAAAATGGGTCTTAATTACTCACGCCGTAATGATGTAACCTTGTATAGTTCTGACCGTATTGTACAGCTGACTGGTAATGGTTTATTGACTTTTAGCCCAAGAATTCCAGGTTTTGAGAAACTCTATACTGAGCAGGAAGTAGTTTACTTTGATGATCAGTTTGACTTGGCCAAGAAGATCCAATTCTTTGATCAAAATCCAGAGCAGGCTGAAAAAATAGCGAAAGAGGGCTGGGAGAAAACACGTAAATCTTTCAATGCTAAACGCATCACCCAGTTTATGGTTGAAGTGACATTTAAGCAGCCACTTTCAGAAGATTATGAATGGTCACATGAGGTTTATGCATGATGTGGTTTTTGTACGTTGCGGTGGGCCTATTAGTACTTGCTGCACTGTTATATGTGCTGGGTAATTATACATTCTGGCTTCCGTTTCGTTCGAACAAACTACCACGGATTGTGATGATGCATCAGGTTAGCCCTAAAGATGCAGCCTCTGGTATGAACATGCCCCCTGAAAAATTTGAACAACTCTTACAGTTGTTGACACGTAAAGGGGCTATCTTCTGTTTTGTTTCAGAGCTTGAACAATACCGTAATCAAAAGAATGTCGTTGCTTTAAGTTTTGATGATGGCTTTATGGATAATTATCTTTATGCTTATCCATTACTTAAAAAATATAATGCAAAGGCAACCATTTATTTGGCGACGCAAATTGAAGGCATCGAAAAGCTAACTCATGATCAAATTCATGAAATGGCGAACTCTGGTTTGATTGAGTTTGGGGCACATACCCAACATCATGTGAACTTACTTAAGCTTGATGATCAAACTGCTTATGATGAGATGCTTCAGTCTAAGCGTGATGTTGAAGCATTAGTTGGAAAGTGCCCGAGCTTTGCTTATCCATTTGGTCGTTTTAATGAAAAACATCAGAAAATGGCTCAAGAGATTGGCTTTAAAAACGCTGTATCGACTCGTAAAAAAATCGAAGCTTACGAAGCAGTTAATCAATTTAATATTCCACGTGTCAGCACGCATGGTGCCATGAATGCTTTACAGATGCGTATCGCCCTTGCTAAAGGACGTTATAAGTTATGAATAAAATTCCATGTAGTGTCTATATTGTTACTTTAAATTGTGGTGCTTGGTTAGAGCGAACATTACAAAGTGTCAGTGAGTTTGATGAAGTCATTATTTTAGACTCGGGCAGTACTGATAATACTTATGAAATTGCTCAATGCTTTGAAAATACGCAAATATCCCATCAAGACTGGCAAGGTTATGCTGGACAAAAAAGTTTGGCTTTAGCAAAGTGCCGAAATGATTGGGTACTCAATTTAGATGGTGATGAAGTCTTATCTAACGAGTTAAAACAAGAAATTGTTGAGACCATTCAGCAAAATAAACTTGATGCATTAATCACACCGATTAATGACGTATTTTTAGGTGTTCCTAATAGTAAACATACTAAAAAACATGCGAAGGTGCGTTTTTTCCGCAAGTCTACAGGGCACTATGATCTTGCCAATAAAGTCCATGAAAATGTGATAGTAGATGGTGAATCTCAGCGTGCTCAACACGATATTTATCATTATGGCGAGTCGAGCATTTTCGTTAAAGTCGAAAAAAATAACCAATATTCCAACTTAAAAGCACTAGAGAAATACCAAAAAGGAAAGTCTCCAAGTGTTGCTAAATTGGTTTTGGTGATGCCAGTGACTTTTATGAAGTCTTATTTTATTCGCCGTAGTTTCTTAAATGGTTGGCGTGGTTTCGTAAATAGTATGATTAATGCCTTTTATGCTTTTCTAAAAGAAGCCAAACTATTTGAACAGACGATGAATAAAGATAAAAAATAAGTAGGCAAGCTATGAAAATTGTTCAGATTATGGCAACGGATGGTGGAAAGATTGGTGGGTTAGAAAAGCATACTTTCCAGCTTTGTGCAGAATTATCACAAAAGCAAGAAGTCCATTTGTTTTTAGACTTAAACTATGGAAATGCAATACCTCAATTAGAACATCTTCATTGTCATTATTTTGATTTTTCTAAAGGAAGAATGAATATCAGTCTTCTTTATTCACTTTTTAAAGAAATTAAAAAAATTGCTCCTGATATTGTCCATGCTCAAGGCGGAAAAGCATCAAAAATGTTGAGTTTTCTTCTGCCTTTTTTAAAAGTACCAAGTGTGGCAACCATTCATGGTATGAAAAATAACATGCGTAGTTATCGTCATTTTAAAGAGGTAATTACTGTAAGTCAGGCTGTTGCAGATAAAGTTAGTGAATATCGATCAGTTCATGTTGTTTATAATGGTGTTGCTCAGGAAAAAAGATTGACTGCCGATATACCTAGAACAACTCTAAAAAAAGCTATTGCAATTGGCCGATTAGATCCAGTAAAAGGCTTTGATCGACTTATAGAAGCATGGCAAGGTTTGGAGGTTCAGCTAGAAATATTAGGTGAAGGACCAGAGCATGAACATTTAAGTCAGTTAATTAAAGATCTGCATTTACAGGATAAAATTAAATTAATTGGTTATCAGCAAGACATTTATCCGTATTTAGCAGCAAGTGATCTAGTGGTGGTATCTTCCTTGAGAGAAGGAGGTCCATTAATTGTTGCGGAAGCATTATTGGTACATAAACCTGTAATTGCCACTGATGTGGGTATGGTAAGAGAATTTATTCCAGAAAAATATATTGCAAAAGATAATACTGTATTGGAACTTAAAAAGTTAATTAAAGTTGCTAGTGAAAATTTTGGGCATATTCAGTATGAGTTTAAGCCTGCATTTGATAAAGCTGAAGCTGAATTATCTTTAAATGCAATGGTTAATAAAACATTAGATATTTATAAATTAGCGTTGAGACAACAACGCTAATTATCTTTTTTTGACAAACGGATTGCATCAACAACAACGAAGTTTGAATGTACATCAATAGTGTGACATCCATCATCCTCTTTGTTCCATTCAGGATAGATTGTTTCGTACAGTCTTTCCTCATATTCCTTCGGACTTAATTTTATGATTTCTTTAAGCTCAATATGTCCACCATAACGCTTTAGAGAATCTTGACTTGGGCGAACCAGTTTATTCTGATAGAAAAAAGGTTTTCCAGCCATCCTATATTGAATTTTTCCTTTACACACTGGATTCATTGGGTGCTCTTGCCAGTTAGGATTTAAAATATCTTCGGTAAAGAATAGATCTAAACGATCACCAAATTTCTTACAATCACGACGAGTTGAAGTAAAAAGATACCATAAGCCTTCATGATAAAAAGGTGTGCTATCGACTGCTTCAATATTTTCAATAAGGTTCGAATGCTTTTCCCATTTCAGCGGAAATTCAGTACATTTCCACAGTTCGATGGTTTTGTTGCTAAAAGTTTCTGGCACCATGTACCAAGTGTTATCTATTTTAAATACACAAGGATAGGATAGGTGATAGTCGAGCTTTAAAATAGCTTCAGGCGATGTGTATGTACCATCTTTAAAGACTTCTAAAACAGAAAGAAAGCCTACAGGATGTTCATCGTTAACTTCTTCAAAAAAAATGAAATGACGGCCATTTTCATAAGCATAAAAGCTATCTGCAAATGTAAACTTTTTAGGAGAGTGAATCTCAAATAGAGAATTTAATTGTTCAAGTGCTGTAAAGGGTTGTTCTAACCAGCCAAAACGCATATACCAATGAGAATCATAAGATTTTGCTTTTTTTGCTTGTTGGTATTTGTACCATTTTTTGAGAATTATACGAGAGATATGCATTATAAGTTACTGAAAATATAAAGTTAAATTTTGGTGCTTACAGTTCTTCAAAGGCTTTCACCATTTCTGAAATACTTAAGCGTTGTACATCTTGTACTCGAATCACATAGGGATGGGTGACTACTTGATAAAGTCGTTGAGACAAAGCTTGTATATCATTTAAAGCCACTAGACCTTGAGTAAGTTCTCCAGATGAGAGTTGGTACTCTACCCCTTCACTACAATTGTAAGCAACAACAGGTATATTTAAAATTAATGCTTCAGCAATCGTGAGTCCGAAACCTTCTAAGCGTGAAGTCAAAATTAGACTATTACTTTGCTGAATAAACTGATTAGGCTGAGTTTGCCAACCTAAAAAATCAATACGTTTAGTCAATCCTAAAGTTTCAGTAAGGTGAATTAATTCATCTAATAAAGGTCCATCACCGACTATTGCCATACGTCCAGTTAGACCACTTTCAGCAAAAGCTTTTATTGCGACATCAGGTTGTTTTTCTTCAGATAAACGTCCGACAAAAATTGTATTCCATTTTTTTTTAATGCTATTTTTATCATCTGGTAAGTTACTCTTGAGGCGTTTCACATCAATACCATTATGAATGACTTTTACCGTAGTCTCTTGAATATGCTGTTGAATAAGATTTTTAATATCTTGATTAACAACAATAAGTTGTTTCCCTTTAAACAAGTAATTACAGGATTTTTTACATTGCGTAAACTTCTTCAGTGCTTCTAAATACTTAAAGAAGCCTAAATTTTGTTTTCGTACTAAACCTAATATATCACCATGTACCCAAAACCAAACATTCCCTGTCAGAATCGGTGATAACCAAAAAGCATGTGAATGACCAGCAATAATAGTATCTGGTGCTAAGTCATTAATGATTTGTATTAGTTCAGCTTGTTGCTCTAAAGGAACACTTTTTAACTTATTTTTTTTGATACTACCTTGCATGAAAGCTGGCGTTATATCGAATTTGATTAGGTTCAAGTCTTCAGGATAGGTTGTGCGAATATTGTTTGAATCTAATAACAAAACTGTCACATCATGACCTTTTTCTTTAAGCGCGACAGCAGTATCAATACATATTTGCTCTGCACCGCCACCATATAAATGATCTTGAATAAAAAGGTATTTTTTCATCTTAATCTTTGCTCTTATTATCGACTGATATATTTAAGCGATTATTATGTGCTGCGATAAAAGTAGACAGGCGAATAATTTTTTTAAATAAAAATAAAGAAATAATACGAGAGACTAGGTCATTACGAATCTTTCGATAATTTTTCTTAAACCGATTTGGTTTTTTCATAAAATTCTGGCGATCAGATGCAATTGAACTAGGAATTTCATCATCATGCTCAAAACAGAAATAAAATGGCACAGTATAGTGTTTTTGTAATAAATATTTCCAGTCATCGATATAGGTTAAACGTTTGATTTGTTTCTCAATAAATATACGAGCTTGTTCTCTGGTGAGTGAGTACGCAAAAGTAGCGGTATATAAATCTTTAGGACCACTTGTATTAAAATATAATTGATCTTGACTAGTATAACCTCGAATGCGGCGTCTAGAAGGTTGGGAATGACCACCTAAAAATGCAAAAGAGGGATTGGTTTCAATGAGTGAAATCAGTTTTTCATGAATTTGATTAAAATTAAAAATAACATCATCTTCAATAATAATGATGCGGTCATATTGCGTATAGTCTCCTTGTACATGACGTTGCCATAGAATCATGTGGCTCAAGAAGCAACCGATTTCACTCGGACCTAAGGCATGATCACACAAGCCTGAAAATTGACGACGCAGATTAATAAATGAAAGGTATTCAGGTAGAAGTTTTTTCCCATACACTGCTTCAAAAAATTGAAAATCAATTTGAATATCAGATACAGCTTGTTTGAGGATTTGTATTTGATGAGATATGTTGTCTTGTCTTGTTTTGCTATCTTTTAAAGACACGCATAAGATTAAGATATTCTTCATATAGATATTCACAACAAACTGATAGCAACTGCTGTTTATTCTATAAGTTTTGCACTTGAAATTAAAGGACAGAGCCAGCAAGAAAAATTTTGATTTTCTTTATTTAAGGGCGGTTATTGGGAATAATATTTTTCTACATCGCTAATTTTGGATTGATTTTTGTCATTGAGATACTTTGACAATTGGATAGAAACAACAAATAAAACTTCATAGAATACAGACCTTAGGATTAATTAAATTTAATTTTATAAATGTTAGGGCGAGTAAAGAACATATGAAGTATTTACTTGGTTGTGGTAAAGCTTCATTGATGATTCGACATACTTTGGGGTATTCAAATGCTGTAACTTAAGTGGGGGACTATCTTTTATAAACTGCTGTACCATGAGCTGCAAAAAGAAAGTAGAAAATTAAGCCACCAGTAAAATCATAATATCAGTTAAAACCAGTGGCGAGCGATGTCGTTAAGGTTGGTCGGCATTTCCTTTAAGTACCATATAAATTAATGCAACAAAAATGAGCAATGCACCAACCAAGCTACTTACACAGAAAAATAAAATACGTTGATTTGTAGTCATGTTAAATAATTCATTTGCAAGAATATAGCGCATGAAAAACCATTGTGCGAGGGAGAATACAATCACGACTAAAGCATGTCGACGTACATCAGGGCGCATAGCCATATAGCTGACCTCTTAATTGAAAGCAGCCTATTATGCCACTGACGTACTTTTTCGCAAAGCATAGCTTATGAAAACTGAATGTTTGTTTGATTTTCTCAATTAAAAAACCCTGCATAAGCAGGGTTTTTTAATTTGAAAATCTAAAAATTATTTAGATTCTTCAGCTTTTGGCTTTTCACGTAAGCGGATGCCCAAGTCGCGAAGTTGGTTCGCTTCAACAGGAGCAGGTGCTTGAGTAAGTGGACATTCAGCAGTTTTCGTTTTAGGGAATGCAATAACGTCACGAATTGAAGTCGCGCCAGTCATTAACATTACTAAACGGTCTAAACCAAATGCCAAACCACCGTGAGGAGGGGCACCGTAACGAAGTGCATTTAATAAGAAGCTGAATTTCTCTTCTGCTTCTTCATCAGAAATACCAAGCGCTTCAAAAATCGCTTTTTGCATTTCTAATGTGTAAATACGAAGTGAACCACCACCAACTTCAGTACCGTTCAATACCATGTCGTAAGCAACAGAAAGTGCTTCACCTGGATTGCTCTTCACGTCTTCTACGCTAGATTTAGGTAATGTGAATGGGTGGTGAACAGAAGTCCATTTACCATCGTCAGTTTCTTCAAACATTGGGAAGTCAACAACCCAAAGTGGAGCCCACTCACAAGTTGAAAGGTTCAAGTCGTGACCAATCTTGACACGAAGCGCACCCATTGCATCATTTACAACTTTAGCTTTATCAGCACCGAAGAATACGATATCACCATCTTGTGCACCAACACGTTCCAACAATTCAAGTACGATCGGTTCAATGAATTTCACGATTGGAGATTGAAGACCTTCAATTCCTTTAGCGAGTTCATTAACTTTGATGTAAGCCAAACCTTTTGCACCATAGATGCCAACGAATTTGGTGTATTCATCAATTGCACTACGTGGCAATGATGCTGCACCTGGAACACGTAAGGCAACAATACGGCCTTTAGGGTCTTTTGCAGGACCAGCAAATACTTTGAACTCAACTTCTTGCATTAAGTCTGCAACATCAACGAGTTTTAACGGAATACGCAAATCTGGTTTGTCAGATGCATAGTCACGCATAGCTTCGCTATATGGCATACGGCGGAATTTTTCAAATTTTACGCCAAGCAAGTCGTTAAATAGTTTAACAGTCATGCCTTCCATCAAATCCATGATTTCATCGTCATTTAAGAACGATGTTTCAATGTCGATTTGAGTGAATTCTGGCTGACGGTCAGCACGTAAGTCTTCATCACGGAAACATTTCGCGATTTGGTAGTAACGATCGATACCACCCACCATCAATAGTTGTTTAAACAATTGAGGTGATTGTGGAAGTGCGTAGAAGCTACCATTTTGTACACGACTTGGTACTAAATAGTCACGTGCACCTTCAGGAGTTGCACGAGTTAAAATCGGAGTTTCAACGTCTAAGAAACCGTGATCGTCTAAATAGTTACGGATCAAGTTAGTTACTTTAGAACGGAAACGTAAACGATCTAGCATTTCTGGACGACGGATGTCTAAGAAACGATATTTTAAACGGTGTTCTTCTGACACGTTAATCGTGTCATCATTTAATGGGAATGGCGGAGTTTCAGAAGCAGCAAGAACTTCGATTTCTTTGCCTAAAACTTCGATTTGACCACTCACCATATTTGGGTTTTCAGTACCTTCATAACGGCGACGAACACGACCTGTAATTTTTAATACATATTCAGAACGTGCTTTATCTGCAGTTGCAAATGCTTCTGGAGTATCTGGGTCAATAACCACTTGAACGAGACCATCACGGTCACGCATATCAAGGAAAATAACACCGCCATGGTCACGGCGACGATGTACCCAACCGCATAGTGTAACGGTTTGGTCGATTTGGGCTTCAGTTAAAGAGCCGCAGTAATGAGTTCGCATCATGATGAAGATTATCCAAACTATATTGGCTGAAAAGACGGATGCGTAAACCGCGCACCGTCAAAAAAGTAAGTTTTCGATTATGCCCTGTTGAATGGCATGCGACAAGAACTAGATCAAAAAACAGCTATAATTTAGCTAAAAATGAGCAATTTGGCAGCAAGTTTACTGATTAGCCCATTCTTTGTTGTCGATCTAAAAACAGGAATAATAAGCATCCTAAACTGAAAGTGCTTAACCAGCCTTGCATGAACTCATTAATAGATCGACCCGTGAAATAATAGGTGTCTGTGTGCCAAACTTCGTGTGGAATGTAACGGGCATAATCCCAAAGAGAAAATAAGCCTAAAAGTGTAGATAAAGTAAACAGGAACCAAGCAAAAATTTTAATTTTACGGCTTATTTTCCAGTGCTGTTTATGTTTTTGATAGTAATGAATACTCATCCAACCTAAAAAAGGTAATGCTAGAGCAGAAGAGCCGAGTTGAAGTAGACGGTGCAAAGGATATGGGCGACCAAAGAAATGAACCGTTTGGGATAAAAGATCTTGGAAGATGAATGTTCTAAAGTCAGAATGGGTAAGACCATCCCAAATGAGATGAGTGGCTATCCCGATAATAAGCGCAAATATAATTCCAATAAAAAACTGGATAAAACGTTTAAAAGAGCCTAATTTCAAATCATGCTGAATACCAAAAAAACGGTAAATCACAGGCCGATAAAGTAAATACCAAATGACGCAAAACAATAAACCTAATGCAAGGTTTGGGTAGAGCAAACCTTTCCATTGATGCGTCAGCATACTGGACTGAACTGTAAATAAGCGGTAAAGGTCAGGTGTCATACTACCAATAGCGAGTGCAGCAATAGGCAGTGTGTTTCGACTTAGTTTAGCAATCGGTGGGGCGATAACAGCATGAGAGATTGTAAAAGGCATTGGAAAAGGAAGCTTCTCACATCATCAAAACAATGAGTCTAACGAAACATACCTACGACTAATGTTTTTTATTGCAAAACGTTTGGAATGTTATAATATAACAAAAAAATATGGGTCATTGACTATGCAGCTCAAAACACAGCTTTTTGTTCTCTCATTATTATCATTTTCTATTCAGCAAGTGATGGCAGCAGATGAGACAAATACTAAGGAAGAGAAACCTGCCGAATTGGCAACAATTACGGTTAAAGCAGAACCTACCGTACCACCTAACAATACGTCTTTGGCAGAAGGGGCAACTAGTATTGGTAATGCCTTAAATGGTCAGGCAGGAGTTTATTCAGCTCAATATACCGGAGGGGCGAGTCGTCCTGTGATTCGCGGTCAAGATGGTACACGTGTCAAGATTGTACAAAATGGTGGCGATGTAATGGATGTTTCATCTGTATCGCCAGACCATGCCGTTACGGTTGATCCAAACTCTGCCCAAGATATTCAGATATTAAATGGTGCTGAAGCATTACTATATGGTGCAGGTTCAGTCGGCGGACTGGTGAATGTTGTTGATGAAAAAATTCCAACCAGCATGCCAGATAAGGGCTATCAAGGAAAAGCCGGTGTTCGCTACAACTCAGGTAGTGATGAGCTACTTTATTCAGGGCAAGCGACAGTCGGTTTAGGTGATCATGTTGCGCTACGTGTTGGTGGTTTAAAGCGCGATGCCAATGACTATATCTTGCCTAAAGATTTACAAACAGATGAGCGTCGTCAGGACAGCACTTTTGCCGAATCTAAAAACTATAATGCTGGACTGTCTTGGATTGGTGACCGTGGGTTTATCGGTGCATCATTTAGCCAGCGCCACGATCAATATGGTATTCCTGCTGATAACGAGCTTTTTGGTTCATGTGAACGTGATGGTTTGCATCTCGTGTGTGGAGCAGGTGATTCAACCGATCATGAGCATGATCACGAACACGATGCTTCATGGATTAATCTCAAAGAAAAGCGTTATGACTTAAAAGGTGAGTTAAAAGACCCGTTTGCAGGTTTTGCTAAAGTTGCAGCACAAGCAAGCTATACCGATTATCAACATGAAGAAATGCATAATACTGATGTCGGAACAACCTTTAAAAGCAAAGGGATTGATAGCCGAGTTACATTAGAAAATAATGCTTGGGCTGGTTGGACAGGACAAATTGGTGCGCAATATACCCAACAAAAACTGAATATTGTTGGTGATGAGTCGATTATGGACCCAAGCAAAACCCAACGTTATAGCGTATTTGGTTTGCAACAAAAACAAATCAATAATGTCAATCTTGCGGTTTCTTCTCGTGTTGACCATCAAACTATCGACATTGAGTCAGATCAAAAGAATTACACGGGTACTGGATATTCAGTTGCTGGTACAGCAAGCTGGGAATTTATTCCGCAATACAAATTGTCCCTCACAACATCACACCAAGAGCGTTTGCCATTTGCTCAAGAGTTGTATTCGGACGGTATTCATATGGCGACCAATACCTATGAGTTGGGTAATGATAACCTGAAAAAAGAACGCTCAAATAATGTTGAGTTAGGTTTGCACTTTAATAATGACCTCTTGAAATACAATGTAAGTGTGTTCCATAACCGTTTTGATAATTTCATTTATGCCAATACTTTGGATGAGTTCCAAGGCTTCCGTCTTATTCAATATAGTCAAGATGCAGCGAAGTTCTATGGCGTCGATGCTGACCTAAGCTACCAAATTTCACCTGTATATAATTTAGGGTTATTTGGCGATTATGTTCGCGGCAAAATTGATAATGAAAATGCACCACGTATTCCTGGTGGACGTTTAGGTACTAAAGTCAAAGCAGATTTTGGTGATGGCTGGGATGGTTCTGCTGAGTATTATCATGTGTTTAAACAAGATGATATTGCTAATTATGAAACCAAAGGTCAGAGCTATAACATGCTGAATTTAGGCGTTGGTTATAACGGGAAATATAGCAACATTGGTGATTACCGAGTGTTCTTGAATGCCAATAACTTGTTAGATAGCAAAATTTATCAGCATGAGTCTTTCCTCGCAAATGTTCCACAAGTCGGACGTAATTTTACTGTAGGTGTAAACTTTAGTTTCTAAGGCCTAACACGAAACTAAACTTGAAAAATCAAGCTAAAAGACCTAATTTGAAATGATCAAGTTAGGTCTTTTTTATGCGTATTTTTCAGCGAATTCATCAAAAAATAAATTGGTCAGGGCGTCGTTATATGGCGGTATTACTTTGCGTTGTTGCTATTGCATATGTTGCATCGGCAATTTACCACACAGTAAAACCATTACCACAGGGCATTAACTTTAGTGGCAAGCTTAGACATGCCGATGTCAAATTTTTAGCAGATAAAACTTATCTGGATGCCAATGGTCAGCAGAAGCTTGATCAGCATATTTTTGATGAAATCTTAAAAATGATTGATGAGGCAAAGACTACGATAGTGGTCGATATGTTTTTGTTTAATTCAGAAGTCGGTGATTCAAAAATAAAGCAAAGGCCATTGATGCAAGAGCTGACTGATGCATTAATCAATAAAAAAAGACAAAACCATCAAATTCAGATTGTATTGATTACTGACCCGATTAACTCAGTTTATGGTGGTTTAAGGCCTGAACATTATCGTCAATTACGTCAAGCTGGTGTCGATGTTATTGAAACAAATCTGGCACCTTTACGGGCTTCTAATCCACTTTGGTCTGGTTTTTGGTATATCTGTTGTCAGAATGTTGGAAATAATCCAGACAAAGGCTGGCTTCCAAACCCATTTGGTAATGAAAAAATTACATTACGCAGTTATCTGAACTTATTTAATTTCAAAGCGAATCACCGTAAGACATTGGTCGTTGATACCGATGCTGGCTGGAAATCATTGGTCACTTCAGCAAATCCACACGATGGTAGTTCGAGACACTCTAATGTGGCGTTGGTTGTAACAGGAGCCACAGCTACTGATATTCTCCAAACAGAAGCTGCTGTTGCTCAAATGTCTGGAAGTAGCTCTCCATCACTCATTTTAGGTGACTTTGAAAAAGATATAACCAAGCCTCAAGTTCAAGTGTTAACTGAAGGTGCGATCTATGAATCTGTGCTGAAACTAATTAACTCGGCTAAACCTAAAGAACACCTCGATTTAAGTATGTTCTATTTATCTGAACGCAAGATTATTGAAGCTCTAAAAAATGCTCAAGCACGAGGTGTGATTGTTCGTGTTTTACTTGATCCAAATAAAGATGCATTTGGAAGACAAAAGAATGGTATTCCAAACCGTCAGGTTGCTTCAGAACTACATGCTGTAGGTATTCCAATCCGTTGGTGTGATACGCACGGTGAGCAGAACCATAGCAAAATGATTTTGAAATATAACGACCAGCAAGCTGAGTTGATTGTAGGTTCTGCCAATTTCACTGCTCGTAATTTAAAAAATTACAACCTTGAAACGGATATGTTGGTTATAGGCAAAGTTCAAGATCAAGTCTTTAAAGATGCTCAGGATTACTTCAATACTTCATGGTCAAACTTGCAAGACAAACAGATGAGTGTGGATTACGCGAAGTATGCCGACGAGTCTAAAGTGAAGTATTGGATTTATCGTTTTATGGAATGGTCAGGGTTATCGACTTTCTAATTCTATTTTTTATATAAAAGTTGAGGTGATATGTTCACTACGGAGTCTTGCTTAGTTTGGTTCTAAACTTGGAACTTATTCGTTACCGTGATTTTGTACAAAATTAGCAAGGTGATTGGCGACATGGATGTTGCCGTTTCACTGTGTTGCAGGGAAGCAACATCAGTGAAACAAAGGTTTTTGTCACTTTTGACCTCTCAAAAGTGAGGCAGTAGCCTATACAAAAGACATTAGAACATCACTGTAAGTAAAGGCTGTGCCATAAGTCCGATTTAAGGCGCTGGCGGAATCAATTGATCCAAAGCCTTATCATCTAACTTTTCTATTTCACTCAAATCAGTCTTAATTTTCCACTGAGACTCATCATCTACCGGATTGGGTAAACGTGCCTCAAGCCAATCACAAACGACATCTGGATTAAACTCAGGGTGATTACACTGAATGATCCATGATAGAAAGTCTTTTGCTTCACCATTCATATAAGGTGGTGGTGACACCGGAAAAAATAGTGTTGGTAGACGCTCATTCGTCGAGAGATAATTTAAAACGTGACCGAGTTCTTGTACGGTTTGCCATGCAAGTGGGTGTTCTACATCAATACTGAACTTAAACCACCAAGCGTGTTCGCCATCTGCTCCATGAGCCATAATACGGGCTTCTTGTACACTTGGAACTTTGCAGAAAAATTGATGAAGACGTTCAAAACTGATTTCAGACACAGCAATTGACCTAGCTTGGAAAATGCTAATGGTAGCACAGATACAGATTCTTCATATTTTCTTTATAGTCATTACAAACAATATCAATCAAGCCTGTTTTATTCATGGTTTCTCCTTGACTCTCTTTTAATCTAGCTCTATATCAAGACAAAAGGGATGCACCATGAAAAAGCCAATCGTTCTTGTACTTTCAACTTTAATGTTGGGTATATCTGCTACTGCGATGGCGGATTCAAATAATCGCTGGGATGATTATCACGGTAGAGATAATCGACATTATGAACACCACTATGACCATCGTTATGATCGACGCGATGACCATAGACCACCGGTTTGGTCAAATGCGAACCGTGGCCATGAATATGTCGTAATCAAGCGAGGGGAGCGTATACCTGTAGAATATCGTGATAACCGCTACTTCGTTTCAGACTGGCGTGCACACCGTTTATATGAGCCACCACGTGGATATCACTGGGTGAAAACACCGAATCAATATTTATTAGTTGATTCACACCATCAAGTTTATCGTGTTCGTTAAGTCTGAAATATAGAATATAGATCATAAAAAAGCCTCAATTTGAGGCCTTTTTTATGCTAATTCATCATCTTGTGGTTGAGGAGTTTTTAGAGATGCTAGAGTCTTTGAGTGCTTTTCTTTCATTACCGATGGATAATTCCATGAAGCAAAACGAACCACTAAAATTGAAATCGCTAAAATTAAAATTGAACCGGTAATAATGACTTGATCGATATCTGCTTTATGGTCATGTTGGATATCTGAAATCAGCAAACGAGTTAGGGCCGTAATTGCCACATAAATAAGAAATCGAACTGGCATATGATTGGTTTTAAAATAAATACCGACCATTGCACCAAGTTCTAAGTAGATAAATAATAATAAAATATCATCAATTGAAGCATACTTTTTGACAGTTAAAATTTCAAAAACGGTATGTGCAGCTGACCAAGCCACCATACAGCCGATAATGAATAAAGCTAAATAATGAAAAGCTTCAACGGCATAGTGTCCAAACCGGTCGAGCGTTCTTTCAAACTTTTTAGGATCAGGCATAGTAAGATCTTTTTTGATATGAGTATGCCTAGAAAATAAACAAATTTTATGCCAATAGAAATAGTAAATACAAAATAAAAAACGCCTGATTACTCAGGCGTTTTTATGAAACACTTAATTATGCTTGGTTCGTAAAGTAGTCTTCACTAAAGCCCATAATTAAGTCAGCACCCGCTTTAATTTTAGCAATACGTGCATCAATATCTGGCAAAATACGTTCAACAAAGTATTGAGCTAAAGCAAGTTTGTTTTGGTAGAAGTCACCAGATTTGTCTTTAGCTGCGGCAGAAATTTTTGCAAACATATAAGCGAAGCTGAGTAAGCCCACTGCATGTAAATAATCAACAGCAGCAGCATTTGGGAAGTCTACGTTTTCAGCAGCTTGCTCAATAATAAACTGAGTAATCGCTTCAATTTCAGTTGCAGCATCTAATGTTGCATCTTTAATGAAGTTCAAATCTGTGTCTAGGTCATTTGCAAAGTCACGAATCTCAGTAATGTATTCAGCAATGAATGCGCCGCCACATTTAATAGTTTTACGACCAATTAAATCTTGAGATTGAACGCCGTTGGTACCTTCGTAGATTTGAGCAATACGAAGATCACGGATACATTGTTCCATACCCCATTCACGAATATAACCGTGACCACCAAATACCATTTGGGCATCTAAAGTTGCTTGGAATGCTGTATCTGTAAGGTAAGCTTTTGCAATCGGTGTTAAAAGCGCAACGCGATTATTGGCTTTTTTCACAGCTTCTGCATCAGTCGAGAACTTAGTGATATCGAGCTGCTGACCTACATAAACTGCAAATGCACGTGATGCTTCATTGTTTGCACGTACGTTAAGTAACATACGACGTACATCACCATGAACTAAAATACTGTCAGCAGGTTTGCTTGGTGATTGAACGCCCGCAGCACTACGACCTTGTAAACGGTCTGTCGCGTATTGAGCAGCATTTTGATAAGCAAATTCAGAAGCACCTAAGCCTTGAATACCCATTGATAAACGTTCGTAGTTCATCATAACGAACATTGCAGCAAGACCTTCGTTTTCTTTACCAACGAGGTAACCTTTTGCTCCGTCAAAGTTCATCACACAAGTTGCAGATGCTTTGATCCCCATCTTATGTTCAATAGAACCTGGACCAACATGGTTGCGGTCGCCTACAGAACCATCTTCATTTACAAGGTATTTTGGAACAATAAATAGCGAGATACCACGTGAACCTGCAGGTGCATCAGGAGTTTTAGCAAGCACTAAGTGAATGATGTTTTCTGCTAAATCGTTGTCACCACCAGTAATGAAAATTTTAGTACCGGTAATGTTATATGTACCGTCTTCATTACGCTCTGCTTTAGTTTTGATAATACCTAAATCAGTACCTGCGTGTGGTTCAGTCAAGCACATGGTACCTGACCATTCACCTGAATAGATTTTAGGTAAATAAGTTTCTTTTTGCTCTTGAGATGCATAGCTGCTTAAAGCCATACCAGCACCTACTGAAAGAAGCGGGTAGAGCATGAAGGATGGGTTTGTCGCAAATAACATTTCATCGGCAAGAACGGTAAGCATTTTTGGCATGCCTTGACCGCCCCATTCTTCATCTGCGCCTAAGCCAATCCAACCACCTTCTGCATATTGACGAAATGCATCTTTAAAGCCAGCAGGAGTAAAGACTTCGCCATTTTCGTAACGAGCACCTTCTTCATCACCAGTACGGTTTAATGGATGAGTCACGTTCTGAGCAAATTTAGCCATTTCTTCTAAAATTGCTTCAGCAGTTGCAGCATCTACATGAGCGAGTTTCTCATTAGACTGCCAAAATTGTTCTGCTTTAAATACATCATTTAAGATGAATTTCATATCAGCTAAAGGAGCATTGTAAATTGGCATAATCGTTCACCTTTTTTATGCACATCGACCTGTGCTAGATATCCTGTAAAACGAAATGGATATTGAATTTAAAGTGTAAATTTATCACTGATTTTATAAAAAAAGGACCGTCAAAACTGAGCAGTCCTTTTTTGGTTTTTAACATTGCATATCGCAACTAACTATGGTTAGAAAGCGAAATGTTCAGCATCTAATGACATCAATGGATCTAGACCACCAGCAATCACGTCTACATGAGAACGTACGCGTGGCAAGATTTTCTTGAAGTAGAAGCGAGCAGTGGTAACTTTCGCGTTATAGAAGTCAACGTCAGTTGTACCTTCTGCCAATTTCTCTTGTGCTACAAGCGCCATACGAGCCCATAGATACGCTAAAGTCACGTAACCCGCGAAGTAGAGGTAATCTACAGCTGCAGCACCCACTTCATCCGGATTTTGCATTGCACGCATACCGATTTGCATAGTGAGGTCGCCCCATTCTTTGTTTAGCGCAGCAAGTGGCTCAACAAATTCTTTCATGGCAGCATTGTCTTTATTTGCTTCTACAAACTTGTGAACAATCTTGGTGAAATCACGAAGCATTGCACCTTGAGTTTGCAAAACTTTACGGCCTAACAAGTCTAGTGCTTGAATTTCAGTTGTACCTTCATACAAGCAAGCAATACGTGTATCACGTACGATTTGCTCCATGCCATGCTCAGAAATAAAACCATGACCACCGAACACTTGAACACCGTGCTTAGCAGACTCAGAACCTGTTTCAGTTAAGAATGCTTTTGCAATAGGAGTCAATAAAGACAAGATATTGTCAGCAAACTTGCGCTCTTCTTCAGATTCACCTTTTTCAACGATATCTGCATATTGAGCTAGTAAGTAAACAAGTGCACGACCCCCTTCAGCAAACGCTTTTTGAGTTAAAAGCATGTTACGAACAGCAGGGTGAACAATAATAGGATCTGCTTCTTTTTCTGGAGCTTTAGGACCAGAAAGTGAACGCATTGCTAAACGCTCTTTCGCGTAAGTTAAGGCACCTTGGAAAGATGACTCAGATGCTGCTAAACCTTGAACAGCAGTACCAATACGTGCTGTGTTCATGAAGGTGAACATACAGTTCAAACCACGGTTTTCAGGTCCAATTAAATAACCTTTAGCTTGGTCAAAGTTGATGACACAAGTCGCGTTACCATGGATACCCATTTTGTGTTCGATAGAACCACAACGTACCGCATTACGCTCGCCCACAGTTCCATCTGCATTTACATGGAATTTAGGAACGATGAATAATGAAATACCTTTAGTACCTTTAGGTGCACCCGGAAGGCGAGCAAGAACGATATGGATGATGTTTTCAGCCATGTCATGTTCACCAGCAGAGATAAAGATTTTCTCGCCAGAGATTGCATAGCTACCATCTGCATTTGGTTCTGCTTTAGTACGGATAATACCTAAGTCTGAACCTGCATGAGATTCAGTTAAGCACATCGTACCTGTCCAAACACCTGAAACAAGGTTTGGTAAGTACGTATTTTTTTGCTCATCAGAACCATGATGTTCTAATGTACGTACTGCTCCGTGAGACAAGCCAGGGTACATACCCCATGCCCAGTTAGAGCTACCCACCATTTCAGAAATTGCGATACCTAAAGAGTTAGGTAAGCCTTGACCGCCGTATTGTTCTTCTGCTGATAAAGACGGGAAGCCAAGTTCAATATATTTTTGATAAGCTTCTTTAAAGCCTGTTGGTGTAGTTACAACACCATCATTCCAAGTACAACCTTCGCGGTCGCCAACTTGGTTTAAAGGAGAAAGTTCATTTTCACAGAAGTCTGCCGCAGCTTCTAAATATTGATCAACCAATTCACGGCTTACGTTACCTTGGAAATCAGGTAATTTTGCATAGTGTTCTTCAGCATTTAATAATTCATGCAAAACGAATTGCATATCACGTAAGGGCGCTTTGTATTGTGGCATATCGGGTTCCTCAATACTGGTGAAACCAGAGTTATAATCCTAATCTACGATAATGTGCCATAAGAGGCACCTTGAACCATTACATCGTGCAACAACTTGCATAACTGTACAAGCACCTCAGGGCCTTTACTTTGTGACTGCAAAGTCAAGAAAAAAATACTTGAACTATGTAAGTGCTTTGAGTGTAAACACTTTTGGTGAAGTTTAGATGAGACAAATAGTCAAAATCGTAAGTAGTTATGTACACAAAAAAAGGCACCTATAGGCGCCTTTTATTTGAGTATTTTTAGAATTATTTTGCTTGAGGTGCTACTGGAGCTGGGGCATTTATTGGAGGTTGAGGGCGCTTTGGCTCAAAACGAAGGTTACATGTACCTTCAAGTGTTCTATCTCCAACTTGAACATTTACAGCCTGACCATTTGCTTTGCCTTCACATGCTTTTTGAATCTGTTCAAAACGAGCTTGACGTTCTGCACGATGCTGTTCCCACGCTGCTTTTTGCTCAGGCGTAAATTCACGGTGTTTCATACGGTGATGACCATCACGTGGACCATCTTGCATCATGTGATGTTCTGAATTAGGCGTTTGCGGGTTTGATTGACACGCAGCCAAACTGCCCATAGTTACAATTGCTGCACTGAATAATGCGATTTTTGCCGTCATTTTCATGTTTAAAGCCCTTTAATGTTTGTTTTCAGATGGCTTAAAGATTAGATAATAAAGATGAAGAAACAATGGAGAGTTTTTCTTTTCGTTGTTAGTTACAATTCTAAATATAAGGTAAAAATGAGAGAGTGCTTTTGAACGTTCTACGTGTTCCCATTGCATTGCGGCTATTTTTAACGGTCTTGCTTACTACGCTGTTAATTGCAACTGCAAGTTTGAGTGTTCTGCACTGGACGATGCAAAAGAACTTTGCCAAATATGTGGCCGATGTTGAAATGCAAAAGCTAGATCGGCTCATGACGAATCTTGGGAATGTCTATACCGTTTATCATGATTGGGGAAATGCGATTCAGGCGCAAATCTTACAAATTGAAGGAACGGCAGCTCCAGATGATTATGATCGTCTTTCGCAGTGGTGGTTAAGACGCCAATATGATATTGCCATTCAGCAGCATTCGTTCGATGAACACACTCTCATTAATGTTTCTCCAGATGGTGCGACTGCAAATAAAAACTCTATTTTTAGTGATGAAGAGCTACGCACACTGGAAAAGAATTTGCCTTCTGAGTATCAACCATTTGAAGGTTTGAAATTCCCATTAAGTGCCAACCAGTTCCGTCCGCGTGATGACAGTAAAAACAAGTCAAAAAGAGAAAGTCTCAAAGACATTGAGACTCAAAATGGAAAGAAGCGCTTTATTGCTTTGCCAGACCGTTTAGGCTTAAGTTCTCGTTTATCTTTATATGATGCCAAACACCAATTTGTAGTCGGCGAACCTCCGTCTTCAGATCAGATGTCTTATCGTCCCATTATCGTCAACAATCAGGTTGTCGGTTATTTAGGTCTAAAACCAGTTCTAGATAAAGAAGATGCTTTAAGTATTAATTTCTTTAGTAATCAAAAGCGTTATTTACTTTTAATTTATGCCTTAACTTTACTATCGAGTTTAGTTGCAGCACTTTTAATGGCAACTTATTTTAAAAAGCCAATTCAACGTTTATTAAATGCAACAAAGGAGTTAACTAAAGGTAATTATCAACATCAAGTGGTCATTAAACGTAATGATGAACTTGGTGATTTATCGACTCAATTGAACCATTTGGCCGAGATTCTACATCAACATGAAGAATCACGCCGTCAATGGGTTGCAGATACATCTCATGAATTGAAAACACCATTAGCTGTTTTGCAGGCGCAAATTGAAGCAATGCAAGATGGTATTCGAAAGGCGACCCCTGAACACCTTGATGCCATGATGCGACAAGTTTCGAGTTTAAAGAAACTCACTCAAGACCTTGCAGACTTGGCTCAGGCCGATGCTCAGCAGCTTAAATGTTATGTTAGTTCGGTCAATCCATGGGACGTTGTATTACAAGAAGTCGAAAATTTTAGACCTAAACTCGAACAGGCAGGCTTAGAAATTGAGGTTGAAGGTGAGGGCGTTCCATTATTATTAGATCGTGACCGGTTTAAACAAATTATCGTGAATTTGATTAGTAATAGTATTCGTTATACCGAAACAGGTGGAAAGATTCATATTCATACACGTCAAACCGCCCAAGATTGGACTTTATACGTCGATGACAGCCCATTTGGTTTAAATGATGAACAATTATCACGTTTAGGTGAACGTTTTTATCGTGTCGATGATTCGCGCACGCGTAGTACAGGTGGAACAGGACTAGGCTTAGCTTTATCTTGTAAAATTGCGCAAGCGCTTGGTGGTACACTAAGTTTTGAACACTCACCATTAGGTGGTCTACGTTGTGTACTGACCTTTGAAAAGCAGAGTTAAATAAAAGGAAAAATGGCCCATGAAACATGTAATGTTGGTTGAGGATGAAGTCGAGTTAGCGCAGCTGGTGCGTGATTATCTTGAGGCTGCTGGTTTCGAAGTTAGCATGTTTCATGATGGTCAAGATGCTTATACGAGCTTTCAACAACGCAAACCTAATTTAATGATTCTGGACTTAATGGTTCCAAGAATGGATGGTTTAACCATTTGCCGTAAGGTACGTGAACAGTCAGATTTACCCATTATTATGGTGACCGCGCGTACTGAAGAAATTGACCGTGTTTTAGGTCTAAATATGGGTGCAGATGATTATGTGTGCAAACCTTTTAGTCCAAAAGAGTTAGTTGCTCGTGTACAAGCAGTTTTACGTCGTTTAGAACGTAAAGCAGAGCCAGAGCAAAATGATTCATTCCGCATCGATAAAGCTCAACAAAGAATTTGGTATCAACAAAAATCTTTAAGTTTAACGCCGACAGAATTTCGCCTACTTGAGCTATTTTTAGAACATGTAGGGCAAGTTTATTCACGTGCACAATTATTAGACCATATCAATCCAGATAGCTTTGATGTTGCTGACCGAGTTATTGATAGCCATATTAAAAACTTGCGTCGAAAAATCACGGAAGTGGCCGAAACTGGTAACCGTCATGAGTGGATTCAAGCTGTTTACGGTGTAGGGTATCGCTTCGAATATCCTGAAGAATAATTACTTAGAAAAGTTATTCTGTGGATAACCACAATGTTATCCACAGAAAATGTGGATAGTTTTAAAGATTTTATGGATAAATAGTAATCTTCGTTTGATTTGGTACGAATTGCCAAATCTCATCTATATCTGCAATACAGTCCAGCCTTACTAAGCTTTATCCTTCTTTTAAATATTTCTTTTTTATGTTTACTCACGTATCTCAGGGAATAGTGGCTTAAAATAGCTCACAATTTAAGTTTACCTCTTAAGCTTCTAAATTATTTGTTTACCTTAAATAAGAGGCTAAGAATAATAATAAGTTATATACTATTTTCTTTATGCTTTATAAAAATTCAAATATGAAGAAACTATTCATGGCTTTTGCTTTCACGATTACTACGTCAAGTTTTGCTGGCTTACCTGAAATGATGAAGATTTATAATAATCCATCATTAGCATCCAATACTGACTATTGTGCTGTCACTGATGATAATTGTAAGGCTTTTACTGCCTTAGCTAAGCATTGGCAAAGTATTCCCAAAAACTATCGCTATCATGGATTCGATATTAGAAAGCAAGCGGCTGATGGTGATGGCTATGGATTAAACAAAGGTTATTATTACCGCCAAGATCGAACAATTGAGCTTATAGAAGGTGGGGAAGTCTACTACGATTTATCTAGTCCAAGAAAAGAGGCCATTTTTGCTAGAGGCTTAGCTGTCCTTCTTTATATTGAAGATAAAAATGGTTGGGCAAAAGACTAATTATTTTTTTATAGCAAAAATAACTTTTATATATTAAATAAAATAGGTAGCAATGAATTTTCAAGTGCTATATTTCCTTCAGTTTTTTATCAGCTCTTAAAGTACTTGACATTCATTGTGGGGTAACTGAGAAGCATGTTTCTACTCCTAAGAACAAAAGAATCTTAGCAGCTATAGAAGTACCTTTAATGAGCGGCTATCTATATACCCATCAATCTGTATTGACGACTAAAGGGGGGCAAGAGTCGCCCTAAGTTAAGTAGATGCGCCTATTTGATCCTTCTACTAATCAAAATGAAGACCATTATTTAGAGAGTTTAGCTGGTGCAATTAGTACGGAGCCTATCAAAATAGGTCAAAACAACTTATATCCAGCTTATAGCTTTCAAGATGATTGGAGACCTTCAAACCAGTACTTAGAAATGAAAATAGAGTTTGATTTATGAAACAACTGCGACGGAGGTTGTCGCTTGTGCGTTGATACTTAAAAAAACACTATATATAGTGTCTAGTAAAAATAATGTGATGAATTTCTCACTCTAAGATTAATAGTAATTGACCATATACCGCAAAATGGCATCTAATTTGCGCTATACGCAATTATTTGGAGGATTTGAGGGTAGGGTGGGGTGTTTTCATGTTTTCTATAGCAAATCGCTATATGAAGCTTAAAATCACAAATAAGCACATACTTCACTTGACAGATTACTTTTCTATGTTATTATTTATAGTGCAAAGTATATCTTTTTGTAGACACAGAAAAGCCGCAACAAAACTGCTGCAGCTTTTTTGTAAAGCTTAGATAGACCAAGCAAATAGTATTAGGTGGATCAAAGTAGTCAATATTGATAACAAAACGGCAATTTTGTTATCGACTTCTTAAATCTAGGAACCAATTGTACAGTTTCTTGTACAACTCTACAACTTAAAAATTGTAAGTGAGCTATAGATATGCAATAGGTTCCTATTTTTGAAGCGACTATTTCCACCGCCCTTAAACTTGTGCATAGGAGAAAATTATGTACAAATTACCGAAAATCGGTACACACAAGGCGCAGTTGTTAATTCAATTGTTAAATGGAAATGTCGTTCGTAATTCTAAAGCTAAAAATGATTTAGATAGTGCGAACCCAGCAACAGCAATGAGTCAACTTAGACTTGATGATAATTGGAATGAATATATCGAAAGAAAAAGCATTCCTAGTAAATCAAGTACGGGGCATGATGTATACGTTAAAGAGTATTATATGGATGCTGCGACTATTATGAAACTCAAAGCTAATGATCCAAGAATTGAAAAATACTTAGATCAGCATCGCAAGTCATAGATAAACTTAGCCTTAAAAAGAAGGTATCTTTCGAGATGCCTTTTTTATTACTCAATTAATCATGAATCTAATTTCATATATTATTCTTTGATGTTTAATAAACTCTCTTAAGTCACTTAAGAGAGTTTTAGTTTTTTAATATT
Source organism: Acinetobacter sp. ABJ-A23_2 (assembly GCF_044538765.1). Taxonomy (NCBI): domain Bacteria; kingdom Pseudomonadati; phylum Pseudomonadota; class Gammaproteobacteria; order Moraxellales; family Moraxellaceae; genus Acinetobacter; species Acinetobacter sp. ABJ-A23_2. The sequence continues at coordinate 80,755 of NZ_JBIUCP010000006.1, read as the reverse complement.
AAGACGAACAGCTCACCGCTACATCAGGCACATCGCTTGGTAATGGGCCTAAATCTTCTGGTTTTTCCAAGTCTGGCTGTCGTGTATAAGGATGATTGAGTAGCTTAAACAAACGGTCTACCTCACTAAAATCATCACGCTCCGCTGCTTCAATCGCTCGCTGTGCCATGTGATTACGTAAAATATAAATCGGATTTGCTTCTTGCATGTTTGCATCAAGTTCATCTGTATCTTGATGTTCACGAATGCTTTGATATTGAGTAAGGAAAGCATCAAATTGTCGTATATCAAGACAATCATCTCGTAGTGCTTTGTATTCTTTATTTTGTAGTCGAATAAAGCTTTGAGTGTAATCAAGCTGCTCCGTTTGCAAAATACGCAAAAAGCTTAAGCCGCATTCAGTACTATCTTTGTGGAAATGAGGGAGCCCCATTTTTTTGCACAATCCAGTGGTGTAGTGCTCAATAAAGGTGGGCTCAAACTCTTCTAAGCAAGCAGCTAATTCCTCTTTGAATTGCTCTTTTTGCTCAGGTTCAGCAAGTGGAACTAGATTATTTAACCAAGTCCATAGGTTCCAGTGTGCAATACTTGGCTGGTTTTGGTAGGTGTAACGCCCTTGGTAGTCAGAATGGTTGTTAATCCAATTGGGGCGAAAGCGTTCCATAAAACCATATGGACCAAAATCGAGTGTAGAACCTGTAATATTTAAGTTATCGGTATTCATCACGCCGTGAGCAAAACCGACCAGCTGCCATTTGGCAATCATGATGGCTGTATTTCTAATCACAGCTTTAGCAAAAGCTAAAACAGGTTGTTCTTCTTTTTGGCATTCTGGATAGTGCCATTCAATACATTTTTGAGTGAACTCAGCTAATAACTCTGGTGCATATTGATTGATCCATTCAAAATGACCTAGACGAATATGACATTCAGATGTTCTAAGCAGCATTGCGCCTGGCTCTAGTTTTTCACGCTGTACACCTTGAGCAGAGCTTGTAAAACCTACTGCATGACTCGATGCGACTCCTAGCGCATTTAAGGCATGACCTGCTAAATATTCACGAACAACTGAACGTAGAACTGCTCGACCATCTCCCATACGCGAATAGGGAGTAGGACCTGCGCCCTTCAAATGCAAATCGATGGTTTGGCCTTTTTTATTAAGAATTTGGCCAATAAGTAAACCACGTCCGTCGCCTAGCTGACCTGCCCATTGTCCAAACTGATGGCCTGCATAAACCATTGCCAAAGGTGAAAACTCTGGGAAAGTCCGCTGACCACTGCAAATTTCTACCCATGCTTCTTTTTCTTCATCCGTCCATTGAAGCTCTTCGGCTAAAGCCAAATTGAAATGCCCAGCTTTCGCACCACGAAGAGGAGTGGGCTGCTGTATATGAAAAAGCTTAGGATTGAGTGATGAATAAAGCGGATTGAATTGCATAGGCTGGACTAAATATTTGAGGCGAACTTCACTATACCATAGTTAAAAACGAGCCAAAAAAATAGCGCCTGCAAAGCATGGCTTTACAGGCGCTATTTCGAACTAGAGTCGTATTAGTCTGGTACGACGTTTGTGTTCTTTTTAATGTTGCGCATTAAAGTTTCTAAACACTCACGGTGATGACTCAAACGATGTTCAAGCAATTGGAAATCAACTTTTAACTTATGATCCATTTTATGAATCTTTTCAGCCATAGCTGCTTTCTTAGCTTGTAACTCTTGTTCTTTGAGTTTCGCCCAGTCATTTAAAGTGTGGGTAAATGCTTCATATTCTTGAGCAATACGTTGCTTCATTTGACTCATATCGGCATTTACGTCATGACCATAAATAGCAAGATCTTGTTCAGCATATTTAAACTTCATTGCCAATTCTGCTTTTTTAATATTAAAGCTTGGAATACGACGTAAGTTCTTTGCTAAACCAACTTTAGAACATGTCCAAATTAACCATTTAGTTGGGTCATATTGCCACCATTTCACACCATTACGATAGTCGTACTGGAAAATATGGTGATAGTTATGATAACCCTCGCCCCAAGTTGCAATTGCTAACCAGAAGTTATCGCGTGCTGAGTTTTCATCGGTATAAGGACGTTTACCGAACATGTGGCAAAGTGAGTTAATGAAGAATGTAACTTGATGGCTAATAATTAAACGTAATAGACCACCAAGAAGTACAACACCCCATAAATCGCCAGTTGCCCAGCCAACCAAACCTAAAATACCAACGTGAACTGCTACGACCATCAAGGCGTAGTATTTATGTTGGAACATCACCAGTTTGTCATTGAGCAAATCAGGTGCATTTTTAAAGTCAGGTTTAGATGGAGAATGATCGCGGATCATCCAACCCATATGGGCATACCAGAAACCACGTTCAATTGAATACGGATCTTCATCCACATGGTCAACATGGCGGTGGTGAGTACGGTGACCAGATGCCCAAAACAGAATACTGTTTTGTACAGCAAATGTGCCGCCAATCATTAAAAGAATTTTAAGTGGTAATGACGCTTCATAAGCACGGTGTGCCCAAAGACGATGGTAACCAGCAGTAATCCCCATGCTACTTAAAGCTAAAAGAAAAAATAAGCTTACCCATGCGCTTACACTAAAATCATAATAATACGCATAAATCGGGATTATGATTGCAGCAAGAATTGGTAAACCAATTAAGGTAATGCTAGCGGTCCAGTTAATTGGGGCCTTGAGTGGGGCGGAAGTCATATCCGGCAGCGCTCCTAGAAACCTTGTCATACAAGGTAAAAAGACAAAACGACATAGCAAAACCAATCATCAAGATTTATTGCTATTTTGCACATCATATTAGCACGTGCATAGTGAGAATCACTAACATTATTGTACAGATGTATTGAAAGAACCGTAACAGAATTAAACCATGCTTGGCAACATTTCAGATAGGAGAAGTTGTGTAATGAAAATACAGCGATTGAGAAAAAAGAATAGCATTGATATTGCAGGGAAATTGCCATTGAAATGTCTTTTCATCGCAATCAGCCTTGTATTGGCAGCATGTCAAAGCACGCCGCAACAAAATATTCAAAAAGGCCATGTAAAACCCACACACCATGTACAAACACCAGTAGTCAAAAAGAAAGTGAGCCCAGAAGGTGTTCAAGATATTGACTGGCAAATTACTCAAATCAACGGTCATAAAGCCAAATTCTTTAACCAATGGCCGACTCTTTCATTGAACTCAGCAGTCAAAACGGTGTCTGGTCATACGGGATGTAATCGTGTTTTTGGACGCTATACTTTCGATTTCAACCAAAAGAAACTTGATATGGAAGTGAATGCGGGTCATTCAAGTTGTGATGGCGCTTTGGCTCAAGAAGCAGAACTAGTTGACTCTTTACAACGTATTCAACGCTTCCAGTTGGTAGGTAATACCTTGTATTTACTTGATCAGAGTGGACAACGCCTGATTCAGGCAGAGAAAAAATAAAAGGTGGTTAATACCACCTTTTTTATATTTAAAGTGCTTCGAGCATTGTTGTGGGAATATCTGTAATTAACCCCTGAATATCTAAATCACGGAGCTTTTTTGCTCTTTCTACATCATTAACTGTCCAGACACTAATGTTTAAACCTGCTTGATGAGATAGTTGAATCATTTCATCTGTAGCAAGTTGGTCATACCAACCAATATGACAGCAACCAAATTGATGAGCGAGTTCAATTGCTGTGGCTCCAACTGGAATTTCAACTAACAAACCGCGCTTAAATTGTGAGTTGATATCACGTAAGGCAGTTAAAATTTGAAGATCGAAACTTGTGATAGTTACGACTTTTTCATAACCCTGTAATTCAGACTCAAGCTTTTGAACTAACTTTTCTGCAAAAGCCATATCTCTGACAGCTTTAACCTCAACTTCAATATGATCGAAGTTATCAAGCAGGTTTAAAACACCTGTAAGAGTGGGTGTTGGCTCTGAATTTGGCCAGTTGGGCCAGTTTTGGCGATGATCAAATGTTAAAGCTTGAGCCAAAGTAGATTGCTCAACAATTTGGTCGACTCCAGCTGTACGTAAAAAATTATCGTCATGAATAACGACCAACTCTTGGTCCTGAAGCTGGCGAATATCAAATTCGACACCACGAATACCTAAATTTTTTATGTGCTGAAAACCGCCTAATGTATTTTCAGGAGCTTCTCGGCGTGCACCACGATGACCAATAATGCGCATAATTTTCTTCTATTCAGTTATTGTTGGTTATGGTCTCTTCAAAAGTAGAGACCATACTTAAATTAGTCTATTTTTAAATAATCTCATTAATATTTTTTTGCCAAAGGACTTCTTGTCCACCTTCGGCACGTTGCAAAGCACGAGATGCCACAAATAACCAGTCTGATAGACGGTTCAAAAGTTGAAGCGCCGTGGCTTGAATATTTTGATCACGCGTTTGTACCGACATGAGTGACCGTTCTGCACGACGGCAAACAGCACGCGCTTGATGAGCATAACTGCAAGATAAAGAGCCAGATGGCAGAATAAACTCTTTCAGCATAGGCAAATCTTCATTCATACGGTCAATTTCTTTTTCCAGAAACTCAATACAAACGGGCTGAAGTAAATTGTAATTTGGAATACAGACTTCGCCACCTAAGTCGAAAAGCCAATGTTGAATCAAGCTCAGGCTTTTGTCCCAATCTGCTTTATTAGTCACTTGGCTGGCTGTGATTTGTGCACGGAGTACACCAATAATTGCGTTCAGTTCATCAACATCACCAAGTGCCGCAATTCGTAAATCATCTTTGGCAACACGAGAGCCATCACCTAAACCTGTGGTACCTGAGTCGCCTGTGCGTGTATAGATTTTGCTTAAACGGTGTCCCATGATGGATATCCTGAACATAAAAAAGGGGATAATGTCGGTCAAAACATTACCCCGAAACTGGAGTTAAGAAAATATTTTTATAATCAGATTGAGAAATTAATAACGGAAAGTTACGCCAACAGAAGCTTGGCGACCTGAATTAACATACCAGTCATTTGAAGGATATGTATTTAATACTTCACGATATTGAACATCACCTACGTTTTGAATATTGGTAAATAATTTTACGTTAGGAATAACGTTCCAATAAGCATTTAAGTCTACTGTTGCGTAACCTGGTACTCGCATAGAGTTTGCAGAATCTGCATAAGATTTAGCTCTAGCGATTAACGAGGCACTAATTCCATACACTGCATTCTCTAAACCTGTACTTACAGTGAGAGTCTGGCGAGGGCGATAAGCAATTTCTGTATTGTCTTTTTCATTTTCTGTTTTTACGTAAGCATATTCAGTAGATAAGAATAGATCATCTTGATGCCACTTTACTCCAGCTTCGCCACCAGTAAAATTCGCCTTAGCTATATTTGTATTAGTGCCTGCATTGTAGGCAATAAGATCTTTAATTTTTGTATGATAAACAGAAAAATTAGTACTCACATTAGAGGTAAGATCATAGTTCACACCCATTTCATAAGAAGTGCTTTTTTCTGGCGCTAAGTTTTCATTACCTCCCCATTGTGAATATAGTTCATTCAAGGTTGGGGCTCTGAAAGCACTGCCGATATTTGCATATACACTAGCATTAGGTAAGAAATGATAGCGGATAGCACCTTGTCCAACAGTATGAGTACCAAAGCGTTGGTTGTCTTCTAAACGAACGCCAACTTGGGTGTCAAAAAGATCATTCTTGAGTTGATGCTGTAAATAATATCCCGTGCTATTTACACTTTTATCTGAGTTAAGAATGGTATTACTTTTATAATTTGCATCGTTATATGTTGCACCAACCAAAATGTTCTGATTTGGAGTAAATTTCCATTTCAGGTTTAGATCGCTTTCATTGTTTTCAGTATTGTAATATGAGTCGTAAGCAGGAACATTTTGTTTATCCTGAACATTTGCATAGTGTGCATTGATGATGAGATCAGGCAAAATATTATAAGCAACTTTCGTGTTGATAACTCGATTTTCAAATAGGCGCTGTGCTGTGTTAGTTATGTAATCATTACTGAAAACATTAGTGCCTTTATTTTCACTAATTGAAGCAGAAGCATCTATTAAGTTTTCTTGAAAGAAACCTACTTTAGCGTGATAACCTTTTTGATCATATCCAGCCTTTTCATTTTCTGGTTGGCTTTCAAAAATACGTGTTCCATCACTTTCTAAGCGTTGTCCACCTATTTGAGCATAGAAACCTTGATCACTTACAAGATTGGCATTAACAATAGTTTTATAGGTATTATTTTCACCATAAATACCTGTTAGCTCAGCACTTGTTTTCTCAGGTTTTTTAGAAATTAACTGAACTACACCGCCAATAGCATCGCTTCCATATTGAACTGATGCTGGGCCTTTTAAGATTTCAATTTGTTGAACATCTGTTGTATCTAAAAATGCTGGATATAAAGGACCAAGTTCATTTTGACTATTTAAACGAGCGCCATCTTTAAGAACCAATGTATGAACTGATTTAGTACCACGAAGAGAAATTTCAGAAATCTGACCTAGACCACCGCTTTGTTTTACGTAGATGGATGGGTCTCGTTGAATAATATCTGAAACGTTTAATAATGGATTCTGCTCAATGGTTTTTTCATCAATCACTGAAATACGAGCCGGAACTTCGCTTGCTTTTTCAGCGCTTTTTGAAGCAGTCACTACAATTGGATCAAGCTGAGTTACATTCGTTGTATCTTCAGCAAAAATAACAGGTGAAAACCCCATCGCAATAGCGATAGCCCCTACCAGACGAGTAGGTTGAAAAGACTTAGACATAACATGCTCCATACATTCACCCCACGTGAATGATCGGGTAGATAGATGAAACAAGTAGGTCTCCGGACTTCAGCGCCATATTTAATTTATGGACATATTCACCTTCCCACATTACTGCAGTGGTGTAAGTCGATCTCGACTTAAAAAATATGCTTTACATTGTTACCGTTGCGGGGGCAGTGCCGGACTTTCACCAGCTTCCCTAAAGCATCAATTGCTTACACTTGCTTCCATTTGAACGCAGTATAAAGTGCCGAATTACTTCCTACAATGTCATTTCGAGCAATTCCCAGAGAACTTTTACGCAAGGGGCAAAAATTGCATTACAATGGCGTTTATTTTAAAAAATGGTTGTAGTTTAGGCAGATCATGAGCCCATCAAACCAAAAACGTACACGAGCAAAAATCTGTGGAATTACGCGTAAGCAGGATGTTCAAGCAGTAGTCACAGCTGGAGCAGATGCAATAGGTTTTGTTTTTTTCCCGCCAAGTCCAAGAAATGTAACAGTTGAACAAGCACAAGAATTAGCAAAACACGTTCCGCCCTATGTACAAATGGTAGGTTTGTTTGTAAATGCGAGTGCCGCTGAAATTCAGGATGTACTTGATTGTGTTCCCCTAGATGTATTACAACTACATGGCGATGAAACTCCAGAACAATGCCAAGATATTGCTCGCCATTGTAAGCGTCGCTGGTATAAAGCGATTCAGGTTAAACCTGATTTAGATGTAATTGCTGAAATTCAAAAATATCAGGCGGCTGGTGCCAGTGCTGTATTGCTCGATGCGTGGCATCCTGAGCTCAAAGGGGGCACAGGACATCAGTTTGACTGGTCTAAATTCCCGAAACTTGATATTCCATTAATTTTGGCAGGTGGTTTAACCCCTGACAATGTCATTGACGCTATTCATACTACCGGTGCTTTTGCAGTAGATGTGAGCGGAGGCGTAGAGTCCGCAAAAGGTATAAAAGACCAACAACTCATTGAACGATTTATGCAAGGAGTCCAACGTGGATCAGCAAAATAATGTGATTGACTATACCCAATTCCCAGATGCAAATGGGCATTTCGGTATCCATGGCGGACGTTTTGTGTCAGAAACACTCATGGCGGCATTAGAAGATTTAGAAAATCTCTATTCCCGCATGAAAAATGATGAACAGTTTTTGGCAGAATTCGACCGTGACCTCGCCTACTATGTAGGTCGTCCTAGTCCACTTTATTATGCTGAGCGATGGTCAAAAGAGTTAGGTGGTGCGCAAATTTACCTTAAACGTGAAGACTTGAACCATACAGGCTCACACAAGGTAAACAACACGATTGGTCAGGCGTTATTGGCAAAGCTTTCTGGCAAAAAACGTATTATTGCTGAAACTGGCGCAGGTCAGCATGGCGTTGCAACAGCAACAATTGCAGCACGTTTAGGTCTTGAATGTGTTGTGTACATGGGTGCTGAAGACGTTAAACGTCAAGCCATGAACGTTTATCGTATGCGTTTATTGGGAGCGACTGTTGTACCTGTACAAAGTGGTTCTAAAACGCTGAAAGATGCCATGAATGAAGCAATGCGTGACTGGGTAACCAACGTTGATACGACTTACTATGTCATTGGTACAGTTGCAGGTCCGCATCCTTACCCTCAACTTGTTCGTGACTTCCAGTCGATTATTGGTCGTGAAGCTCGTAAACAGATTTTGGAGCAAGCGGGTCGCTTACCAGATGCATTAGTTGCATGTGTGGGTGGTGGTTCAAATGCAATGGGCTTGTTCTATCCATTCTTAAATGATGCCAATGTGAAAATGTATGGTGTTGAAGCTGCTGGCTTCGGTATCGAAACCGGTAAACACTCTGCGCCGTTAAATGCAGGCCATGTGGGTGTATTACATGGTAACCGTACTTACCTAATGAGTGATGAACAAGGCCAAATTATCGAGACACATAGTATCTCGGCGGGTCTTGATTATCCGGGCGTTGGTCCTGAACATAGCTTCTTGAAAGATATGAAGCGCGTACAGTACGTGCCAATTAATGATACAGAAGCTTTACAAGGTTTCCGTGACTTAACTAAAATCGAAGGGATTATTCCTGCGCTTGAAAGCTCACACGCTATGGCATACGTTTCTAAGCTTGCACCAACCATGTCTAAAGATCAGATTATTATTGCGACTGTTTCAGGTCGTGGTGATAAAGATTTAATGACAGTTGCACGCATTGATGGTGTAGAAATGGTCGAGATGTAAGAGGAAAAAAATGCCAAGTTTGTTTATGGTGATGTTGGGTGGACGTCATGCACGTGCCAATACAGAAGTCCATGATATTGTTATGGCTGTAGGGAATACTTTGGAAGAAGTCTATCCTCAACTTAAACAGGCTTGGTTTGGTGAGGCTCAAGGGTTGCATATCGATGCTTGGGCCAAGCTCTCTGGTGTTAACTCTCAAGGACAGAATTATCAAATTCATTTTTCTGATGCAGCGCCGTCAGCTTCAGATCTGAAGTTGTATTTGATTAATCTGGGTGGATATACACCTAATGCCTTTGGTGAGTTACATAGTTACCATTTGGTCGTGGCATCAGATGCGGTAAGTGCCAAACAATTAGGTAAACAGTTTATTGATCAGGAATGGCATAAACCACATACCGACCGTGTAGTAGATATTGATGATTGTGTTCCGATTGACCATATTGCAGGCCGTTATATCCAATTAGTACAAGGTGAGTTCAATCCAACGCGTTGGGAAAATACTTATTTACTTCTTTAACTGTTCTTAAAAAAAGCTTAAAGGCAAAAATAAAATATAAAAAGTTGCTGATCTCATCTATAGCTCTCTCAAATCGCAACTTTTTTGTAGCACTATTTACAATCCATCTGCCTAGACTAGAAGCTCAACATAAGCTCTTTGGAGTAATCAAAATGGGTCTTCTAGATGAAGTAGGTAAAATTGCTGGTGCAATTATCGCGGAACAAGGCGTCGATAAATTAGATCCAGATGCAGGTTTTCTAGAAAAAGCAGCAGGTGCTTTTGCTGGCTATGAAGCAGCAAAAATCGCTGAGAAAAAATTGGAAAATCAGGACAGTAACGAGCAAGAATCAGAGCCTGAACAAGCAAGTGATGATGACGCTTAACTTTTAAAAATTGAATTACACTTAAATCATGAGTTGAATTTGATTTTGTTGATGGATTGGGTCATAGCTACTGAAATAGACCCTCAAAGAGTTTAAGTTATCGTATATAGATTTAAGTGAATAACATAAAAAAAGAGCATATCAATATGCTCTTTTTTTATGACTCAATAAAAGTCATTTGAAGATCAAAACAGATGAGTAGCCAATTGGTCAGTGATCAGTCTATTATTAGTCAATAGATGAGCAGGAAATCAACGGATAATAAATAATGGATTTAATTCAAGAAAATGGACAGCCTCGTTATGGGCGTTTTGAATCTGTACCGTCGACCATTCATGTACAACGTTATATCTATAAAACGCCTTATGGCAAGGTCTTAAAGGGCTGGCGTAAGCAATTAAAGTATAAAAAATTTAAATTCTGTGGCATTCAGCATAAGCATTACAGTATTGGTCTCGCAATTGCAGATATTGGTTGGGTTGGGCATGGCTTTTTCTATATTTATGATCATGAAACGGGGCAAGTCATTGAGTGGAATGCCATTCAACCTTTAGGCCATAAAACTCATCTTGATGAGCAGCCATTGTTTAATCAAAGCTATTTTTCTAAATCGCCTTATCAGATCGATATTCAGCATGCCAATGGTGTGCGATACATTCGGGTGACTAAATATGGTGAAATTTGCCTAAGTGCCCGTATTTTTTGTGCTGGAACAGATATTTTAAGTTTGTGTACCCCAACAGGTATTAATGGTTGGACGTATACCCAAAAGCAGACCACTTTGGCTGTAGAGGGAATGTTCATTAATAAACAGAATCAACTTATACAATTCGATGAAAAGACATTTGCATCGCTTGATGATACTTGTGGTTTTTTACGCCCTGAGACCGCTTGGTTTTGGCTTTCATGTAATTTTTGGGATGAGCAGGGGCGACGTATTGGGCTAAATTTGGCTTCTGGGGTTAATGAAAGTTTTGGTAATGAAAACTGTTTATGGGTGAATGGCGTTTTATTTCCACTTACAGATGTTTTATTTGAAAAAATAAATGATGAGACATGGAAAATTAGCTCTTTAGATCAAAAGCTTAATCTGCACGTCCATATTGGTTGGTGTCGATACGAAAATATTAATTTAAGGATGATCGGAAGCCAGTTCAATCAGTGGCAAGCCAAAATTAGCGGCACTATTGAGCATGAGGCAATCGATACAATCACTTGCAATGAGCAATACGGGCTATTAGAACAACATTATGCAAAGTGGTAACAAGCAGGTTATAAACCTGCTTGCCAAAATGCTTCTCCCGCTGCGATTGGGTTATTTGTTTTTTCTAAAGTTTCAATCCAAACAGGATACTGACGAATAACAGGATGTTGGCTTGGGTGAAAATCTTTTTTAAACCAGTCCAAATATTGTTTTTTCATAGCCGTTAATGTGCCATTTCTTCCAAAGAACCAAGGTAAACCTTTGAGTGTCATCGATAACCTTTCTTTAGGGCTAAAGCCATCACATTTCAACATAATGTTGGTTCTATAAAGTGTAAAACCAAACATGAGTACAGTTGTTAAAACAAGTACAAAGCGACGTGTTGACTCTGGAACTTCACCTACTTGTCTCATGACATCAAATGCTACATCGCGATGCTCCATTTCTTCAATGGCATGCCACGCAAACAGCGCGCGTACATAAGGATGAGCATTTTCCAAGGTTTTTTTATTGCTATAAAAGGTTTCTGCCATTAATGCTGTTAAATGTTCAGCTGCGGCTGTCATGGCAATATTGTATTGTGGTGAACGTTTGGTGAGCTCAAAACGGAAAATCCTTTTAAGTGTGCTTGTGAACTCATCCACAGGCATACCTTGTTCTTTCATGAGCTGATTCATTTTGTCATGGGCAATGCCATGTTGAGCTTCTTGTTTAATAAAGTCTGCAACTCGCTTTTGTAGTTCCGGGTCATCAATTTTGTCACGGAACATCCGCACACATTCAATGAAATAACGCTCTCCGTCTGGAAAGGTTAAGCTGAGTGCATCAAACATGCGAGTCAAAAAAGGATCGTTATTAAACCAAAAGCGTGGCGCTTCGTTTAAATGGAAATCTAGATCTTTGCGAACCACGGGCTCGACCTGATAAGAAACATGTGCGTTCATCTTTGTATTTCTCGCAACTAAGCTTTTCATTAGTATGTCGTGAATGGTCGGCTTTGTTTTGACAGTTATCGCCAATTTTTATACAGTTTGCGACAAGATGGCAGTAAAAAAAGGAAACGCCATGCAAGAGTTTACGATCTCAAATGGATACTTTTATCTTTGGAATACGTATTTAAAAGAAAAGGGAATCACTTGGCAGTCACTCAATTTAAATGATACTCAAACTCGGCAAATACAAAATATTTTATCTGCCTCTATTGATGCTCAGTCCTCTTTGCATCTTTTTATTGAGCTTTTAGAACTGACTGAATCTCAATTACAAGTGACCAATTTAGCTTTAGAAATGGCAGCTTGTATTACACCTGCCAACTTTGGCGTGCTGGGTTACATGGCATCTAGAAGTGATACCTTAGGTCAAGTGGTTAAGTATATTGCCAAATTCCACCGTCTAGTCATTGATGGGGAGCAAGTTGTCCCCATACAAATCGAGCAAGATGCTTACAAAATTCGCTTGTATTGGCCTTTGGTTGATGACAGTAATATTGTACTTAGTGAGTTAACCTTAGCCTCAATGGTACAGCTTGCTAAAGAGATTGCTCCCTTGCATGATTTTCTTTTACAGCATGTCGAGTTTGTACACCGACCTCGGGGACCATTGGTTCATTATCAACGCTTCTTTCAGTGCAAATTGTCATTTGACCGACCGTACTATGCATTAACTTTTGCAAGTGAAAGTTTAAATGTTCGTCCCCAGCATGCAGACCCAACTTTAGTGCAGCTTTTAGTGAAACAAGCTGAAGAAGCTTTGGTTCAACGAAAAATACATACTGATTTAGTTCAGCAAATACATTGGATCGTACAAGAATATTTGAAGCACAAGCAGCAGGCTCCAAAAATAGAAGATATTGCCATCGAACTTAATGTTTCAGTACGAAGCTTGCAGCGTCAACTACAGGCCTTAAACACTTCATTTAAATTAATTTTAGATACTGAGCGCATGAAGCGCTGCGAGATATTGTTAAGTCAAAATGAAAGTCTTACTGCAATTGCTGACCAGTTGGGTTATTCCGATCAGTCTGCACTTGCAAGGGCACATAAAAATTTAACAGGGCAAACGTTATTAACCCGTAAAAAGCAATTGCAACTCACCCATAAAAATACAGAGAAATAGAGTTTTTGATGTTTTTTTTATTCAAATTGCAAACGAATAATGGTCCAAAAATAGGAAGCTTTGATCATTGAGAAAAGTTTCAAAATATTGATAAATGTACGCCATGGGTTGTATGAATCATACAATCGAATATCGCCATAACGTTAGACCTGTTCAATGAGCAAAAAATAGCGTTAAAATGCGGTGTTCTTGTATTTCTACAAACAACTCCTCAATTTTAAATAATTCAAGGAAAGCACAACCCTATGTCACGTCTTGCCACCCGTTTTGAAAAGCTTAAGTCCCAACAACGTAAAGCGCTTGTATCTTATGTTATGGCGGGTGATCCACAGCCACAAGTAACTGTTCCGTTACTTCATAAAATGGTTGCGGCAGGAGTAGACGTTCTTGAGCTTGGTTTACCATTTTCAGATCCAATGGCTGATGGTCCGGTTATTGCGCTTGCTGCGGAACGCGCACTTGCGGCAGGGACTAACACCTTAGATGCATTGAACATGGTAAAAGAGTTTCGTGAACAGGATCAGGAAACACCTGTAGTTTTGATGGGTTATCTCAATCCTGTTGAAGTGATTGGTTATGAGAAGTTTGTTTCTTATGCGAAACAATGTGGGGTAGATGGCTTATTACTTGTGGACTTACCACCAGAAGAGTCAAAAGAGTTTGGTGCGATTTTAAAACAGCATGATATGGACCAAATCTTCTTACTTGCACCAACTTCAACCGATCAACGTATTCAACACGTAGCAAATCAGGCAAGCGGTTTTATCTACTATGTTTCACTTAAGGGTGTAACAGGTGCAGCGACTTTAGATACCTCTGAAGCGGCTGCGCGTATTGAAAAAATCAAAAGTGTAACTAACGTTCCAGTTGGCGTTGGTTTCGGAATTAGTGATGCTGCTTCAGCGAAAGCGATGGGTAGCGTTGCAGATGCCGTGATTGTAGGTAGTGCTTTCGTTAAATCTTTTGCAACGTTAACAGCTGATGAAGCTGTTGAACAGACGGTGAATAAAGTCAAGGAGCTTCGAGCAGCGCTCGATGAGTTAGTATGAATCAAGAAGTGAAATCAGGGAAAGTTCTTAGCCCTTCGACGCCATGGACACAGCGTCCAGTTCCAGGTATTGAAGTTGCAGATGAGCAACAGACTCTTAAAGCAACATTTACTGAGCCGACTATTGAGTGCCCTGAATGTCATGCTTTAGTGACACGTACCGCTATATCTTTCAACGCGTATGTATGTCCACAGTGTGATGAACACTTAAAAATGAAAGCTCGCGATCGCTTAAACTGGTTCTTCGACAATGTTGTGACTGAATTAGGTCAAGAGTTTAGTGCGAAAGATCCATTAAAGTTTGTTGATAGCAAACCGTATCCAGAACGTATGCGTGAAGCGCAAACTAAAACTGGTGAAACGGAAGCATTAATTGCCATGCAAGGTAACTTAAATGGCGTAGACATGATTGCATGTGCTTTTGAGTTCGACTTTATGGGCGGCTCAATGGGTACTGTAGTAGGTGACCGTTTTGTTCAGGCGGCTGAGCTTGCAATTGAAAAACGCCAACCATTAATCTGCTTTGCAGCTTCTGGTGGTGCACGCATGCAAGAAGGTATGTTGTCGCTTATGCAAATGGCGCGTACTTCTGCTGCAATTCAAAAATTAAAAGATGCGGGTTTACCTTATATCGTGGTGTTAACACATCCAGTATATGGTGGTGTAACAGCTTCTTTAGCAATGTTGGGTGATATCCATATTGCAGAACCTAAAGCAATGATCGGCTTTGCTGGTAAACGTGTAATTGAGCAAACTGTACGTGAAACATTGGAAGAACCGTTCCAACGTGCTGAATATTTGCTTGATCATGGTGTAATCGATCAGATTGTTCATCGTCATGCTTTACGTGATACTGTATCTCGACTTGTATCGAAATTGATGAACTTACCTTGAAACAACAAGCTCCACTTTCAACAGACTCGTTAGATACATGGCTCAATTATTGGAGCCATGTTCACGTTACAGGGATCGATCTTGGTCTGGAACGTGTTATTCCCGTAGCAGAAAAATTAGGCGTGACTAAACCCGCTGCTAAAGTTTTTACTGTTGCCGGAACGAACGGGAAAGGTTCAACCACCACTACACTTGCGTCTATATTAAAAGCGCAAGGCTATAAAGTTGGGTTGTATCAATCACCGCATATCTATCGTTTTAACGAGCGAGTCAAGTTAGGTGGAGTCGAGGTTAGTGATCAAAGCCTGATTGACGCTTTTGTGCAAGTTGATCAGGCTCGTCGCGATTGCGATTTAAGCCTATCTTTTTTTGAAGCAACCACTTTGGCTGCTTTTGTCATTTTTAAGCAGCAACAATGCAACGTATGGGTGCTTGAAGTCGGTTTAGGCGGACGTCTTGATGTTGTCAACGTCATCGACCCTAATATTGCTGTAATCACTAATATCGGTCTTGATCACACTGACTGGTTAGGCGATACCATCGAGAAAATTGCTTTTGAAAAAGCAGGCATTATTCGCCCTGATATTCCTGTAATTTTTGCAGGCGAGCAAGTTTTACCTCAAGCCATTCAAGATAAAGCCAATAGTTCACAAGCGACGCTATACGCAATTAATAGAGACTATTTTTATAAACTCGCCAGTGATGGAAAACATTGGTATTTTGCAAGTGAAGGAACTACTTTAAAACTGCCACTAGGGTCACTTGCGATTGAAAATATTGCAGGAGCGGTTGCTGCCGTATTAAATAGTGGCCTTGAAATCTCACAATCGGCACTAGAGCAGGGTACTGAAAATGCACGCTTGGCAGGACGCTTTGAAGTGCGTCAATTCAATGGAAAAACCATAATTTTTGATGCCGGACACAATCCACATGGTGTTGAATTTTTGTTAAAGCAATTGCGAAATTTCTTAGAATACAATAAACAGTACACAGAAGTTGTCGCAGTATTTTCAATGCTGGCAGATAAAGATATAAAATCAGTAGTCGATTTATTGAAACCTACTGTTTTACATTGGAAAATTGCTGAGTTGAATGTGCCGCGTGCTGCACCGATTCAGCAATTGAATGACGCCTTACAAGGCCAGACAATACAACAATTTGGCAATATCAAAGAGGCTTTTAAATCAGCGCTTGAGCAAACAAATAACAATCAGCTGATTTTAGCCTGTGGTTCGTTTCATACTTTAGAAGCGATTTGGGAGTATTTGGAAGAATGTCAATGAATAACAAACAACGCTGGATGGGTGGCGTTGTTTTATTAGGTGGTGGTGTTTTATTGGCAGCATTACTTCTAAAAGGAAATGAAGAAATAAAACATGTGGGCGCTGAACCACAAACCTCTACATCACCGAAGCCACAAGCTAAACCAAAGCAATCAGCACAAGAAGGGCAAATGGTACAACTACAGCCGCTTGCAGTGGATGTGGAAACAGAAAAACGTCTTCTTGAAGAGCAGCGTCGTTCCCGTGAAAAAGCTGTAGCGGAACAAGAAGCTCGTGCTGCCGAATTCTTGGCAATGCAACAACAGGCAGAGGCAGACGCAGCGCGTAAAGCTGCTGCAGAATATGCTGCGATTAATGCTCGTCGTGCTGCTGCACAAGAAAGTTCGGATAACATCCCTCCTGAGGTTGCAGGTGCGGAAGGTAAGGCAAAAGGACAGCAGACTGATACAAAAAAGCCAGTAGATACAGCTAAAGCAGATGCCGATAAAAAAGCTGCTGAAGCAAAGAAACAAGCTGAAGCCGACAAAAAAGCGACTGAGGCAAAACGTCAGGCTGAAGCTGATAAAAAAGCAGCCGAGGCTAAGAAACAAGCCGAGGCTGAAAAGAAAGCTGCTGAAGCTAAAAAGCATAAGGCTGAAGCTGAGAAAAAGGCTGAAGAAGCTAAACATCAGGCTGAAGCCGACAAGAAAGCTGAAGCTAAGAAACATGCTGAAGCAGAAAAGAAAGCTGAAGCTAAGCATAAAGCCGAGGCTGAGAAAAAAGCTGAAGCTGAGAAAGCGCGTGAGCTGCTTGAAAATGGCGATAAAAAGTGGATGGTACAGGTTGCATTGGCTGCTAATCAGGCAAATGCAGATGCTGTTGTTTCTAAACTACGCGCTAAAGGTTATAAGGTCACGACAAGCCCAACCAGTAAAGGTATTCGTATTATGGTTGGACCAGCGAAAGACCGTGATACTGCAGATGCAGCTCGTAAGAAAATTACGTCTGACTCTAGTTTAAATATGAAGTCAGCTTGGGTCATTGATTGGGTGCCATTAGATCAACGCTAATCTGATCTAAGGTTTATTCAAGATCTAGTTAAGATGGATTCGACAATTGTTGTTGAATCCATTTTACATTTTCAGGGGTGAATAAACGGTCAATATTTTTCCAAATAATATGATAACCATATCCGCCTTCCTTCATTTCTTTAACTGCATCATCAATTGCCCAGTGTTCAAAAATAATTCGATACATCGCAACGCTAGCACCGGTACGGTCTGAACCATGGTAACAATGTAATAAAACACGTTGACTATTTTGCTTGGCAATTTTAATTTGCTGCATGACTTCTAACAGGTCTTGTCGGTTAATTGCCCATGTGTCGATAGGAATGTGAACAAGATTAAAATTCTCATTTTTAAATACTAATTCATCTGAATCTTTAGCTCTTAAATTAATAATAGTTCCGATTTGATAGCGTTTTAATTCGGGAATCATTGCAGCATTTGGTTGTTCGCTACGAAAAACATCATTACTCACTTGATAGAAATTATGTGTTTGAGAAACTAAAGTTCCCCAATCTTTGGGTCTGTGCTCATGTGCAATGCTTTCATGTTGCATACATCCCTGTAGGTTTAAACACAGAACTAGGGCAATGAGTGAGAATTTTTTCATGTTTGATACCGTCGAAGCTCATGAGGGTCATGGGCGCAAATAATTTCAATCGTTGGCTCATGTTGAGCCAAATGCTGTAATTTTTTAAGGTTAATAAGACGCTTTTCATTATCTTCTGCAAATGTTTTTTCCAGAAGGGTAAGTGATCTTAATTTATTTGCAGGATTTAGCTCTAGGTGTGAGTAGTAAGCATCTCCGCAAAACAATAACCACTGATTTTGTTGTTTGATGGCAATACCACAATGTCCAGCGGAATGGCCTAATAATGGCACCATTAAAATTTCATCTTGGAATAACGGGAAACCTTTTACTTTTTCAAGATTAAACCATTTTTCACCTTGCTGATATTCAACGAAATTCCAGTATCGATGCTGATTATATTGATTGGTTCTATAGCGAAGCTTACCTTTAAAATTAGGTAATTGCGCAGCATTATATTCAGTGGCTAAGACATGAACTGTGGCATGAGGAAAGTCTGAAATGCCTCCTGCATGGTCAAAGTCGAGGTGAGTTACAAAGATGTGTTGTACATCTTTAGGATGGAATCCCAATTTTTGTATTTGCTGGATTGCACTGAATTCAAGATTCGCCTCAATTTTCCCCAAACGTTTGACTAAAGAGCCAAGGCGCTGTTGCATGTGTAAATAGTCTTGCAGACCAAATCCTGTATCAATCAGTACAAGCCCGCGGTCCGTCTCTACTAAAAGACAATGACATACAACTTCTGCTTTCCAGCCTTTCTGCCCAAATAAAGGTGCGCAGACAGGGCACATACTGCCGCATTTTAAATGATGAATTTTATGGATCATGATTGTTGTTTTTTGCACAAACTCCTGGGGAGTTATAACTGATCTCGACATTAAAAACCATGTGTATTCAATAATGCAAAAAAAAAGCCATCGGGTGAGATGGCTTGGAGATGGAAACATTCGTGTATGTGCTTTAGTTATTTTTCTTTGCGTTTTTTCTAATCATTGTGTCTTACAGGGAATCTTTCAGATACCTGCCTACGCGCTCTATGCGCTTTGCTTGTCTTGCAAGCAATAAAACCTTTAGTCGGTTTTATTGCTTTCAGGCTGTGGCGTGAGGCGCAAGTAAGGTTTTACTGCGGTATAACCTTTAGGGAAACGTTGTTTAATTTCTTCTTCATCTTTTAAAGAAGGAACAATCACAACATCTTCACCTTGCTGCCAGTTCGCTGGAGTAGCCACTTTATGCTTATCGGTTAATTGTAATGAATCCACGACACGTAACACTTCGTTGAAGTTACGACCAGTTGAAGCGGGGTAGGTAATAATTAAACGAACTTTTTTGTTCGGATCAATAATGACCAAAGAACGAACGGTAAGTGTTTCACTGGCATTTGGATGAATAAAGCCATAGAGCTCAGATACTTTACGGTCTTTGTCAGCAATAATTGGAAAATTAACCGTAGTATTTTGAGTTTCATTAATGTCGTTAATCCAGCCTTTATGCGACTCTACATCATCTACCGATAAGGCAATCGCTTTAACATTACGTTTTTCAAATTCGTCTTTTAATTTTGCTGTATAGCCTAACTCTGTTGTACATACAGGGGTATAGTCAGCGGGATGAGAAAATAAAATGCCCCAACTATCACCTAGAAAATCATAAAAACTAATTGTGCCTTCACTCGATTCTTGTTGAAAATCAGGGGCAGTGTCTCCTAATCGTAATGTCATGATATGTCCTCAGTTGCTTAAAATTTGTTATATGTTGAAATGACTATGCCGCAATTTATTTATTATTAAAATTATTGTTTTTGTATTTTATTATGAACTTTTTATATAAGTGTAAATATATATGACTAAAACACGTTAATTTATGGACTGAATCAATGTAACTTTAAGATAAATTTGCTAAATTAGATTTCTCGGAAGTTGTGTTCAATAGATAAGCGTTAATGTTGAGTTTTGGGTGTCAGATGCATTAAAGGGGCTTAGAGAAACGGTAAAACTGTTTATCTAACTATCAGATTTTTTTTATGGGTTTTGTGCAAACCCCTTGTACTTCAAATTTCTGACACCATAATAAACGACTGAGAAAAAATTTATTCATTTGACCAAGCAAGATTTAGAGAGTTTATCCATGTTGGCAAGTCTGATCGGAGGTATCTTCGGTACAAAAAATGAGCGTGAACTCAAACGCATGCGCAAAATTGTTGAGCAAATCAATGCGCTCGAGCCGACGATATCAGCTTTAAGCGATGCAGACTTATCTGCAAAAACTCCAGAATTCAAACAACGTTATAACAATGGCGAAAGTTTAGATAAGTTACTCCCAGAAGCGTTTGCGGTTTGTCGTGAGGCAGCAAAACGTGTAATGGGCATGCGTCATTATGATGTGCAATTGATTGGTGGTATTACTCTTCACGAAGGCAAAATTGCCGAAATGCGTACCGGTGAAGGTAAAACCCTTATGGGTACTTTGGCGTGTTACTTAAACGCATTAAGTGGCGAAGGCGTTCATGTGATTACTGTGAACGATTATTTGGCACAGCGTGACGCTGAGTTAAACCGTCCATTATTTGAGTTCTTAGGTTTAAGCATTGGTACAATTTATTCAATGCAAGAACCGTCAGAAAAAGCAGCGGCTTACCTTGCTGACATTACCTATGGTACCAACAACGAATTTGGTTTTGACTATTTACGTGACAACATGGTGTTTTCTTTAGCAGAAAAGAAACAACGTGGTTTGCACTATGCCATTATCGATGAAGTTGACTCAATCTTGATTGATGAGGCACGTACGCCATTAATTATTTCTGGTCAAAGTGAAGACTCTTCACACCTCTATACTGCAATCAATACGATTCCACCAAAATTACGTCCGCAAAAAGAAGAAAAAGTTGCTGATGGTGGCCATTTCTGGATTGATGAAAAGCAGCGTTCAGTTGAAATGACTGAAATCGGTTATGAAACTGTAGAACAAGAACTCATTCAAATGGGCTTATTGGCTGAAGGTGAAAGCTTATATTCAGCAACAAACCTAAACCTTGTTCACCATGTATCTGCCGCTATTCGTGCACATTTCTTATTCCAACGTGACGTTCATTATATTATTCATGATGGTGAAGTCATCATTGTTGATGAGCACACTGGTCGTACAATGCCGGGTCGTCGTTGGTCAGAA
The DNA here is from genome assembly GCF_044538765.1 of Acinetobacter sp. ABJ-A23_2. Taxonomy (NCBI): domain Bacteria; kingdom Pseudomonadati; phylum Pseudomonadota; class Gammaproteobacteria; order Moraxellales; family Moraxellaceae; genus Acinetobacter; species Acinetobacter sp. ABJ-A23_2. The sequence goes on along the minus strand of NZ_JBIUCP010000006.1, from coordinate 59,480 downwards.
GGCTTGCACCAAGCAGTTGAAGCAAAAGAAGGTTTGGAAATTCAGCCTGAAAACCAGACTTTAGCAACGACTACATTCCAGAACTATTTCCGTCTTTATAAAAAGCTTTCAGGTATGACAGGTACTGCTGATACTGAAGCTGCGGAAATGAAAGAAATTTACGGTCTTGATGTTGTCATTATTCCGACTCACCGTCCAATGATTCGTAATGACCAAAACGATTTAATCTATTTAAACCGTAATGGCAAATATAATGCGATTATTCAAGAAATTATGAATATTCGCGAACAAGGTGTTGCACCGATTCTAATTGGTACTGCAACCATTGAAGCCAGTGAAATTCTATCTTCTAAGTTGATGCAAGCTGGTATTCACCATGAAGTGTTGAACGCTAAACAGCACGAGCGTGAAGCAGACATTATTGCTCAGGCGGGTAGCCCGAATGCAGTAACAATTGCAACCAACATGGCTGGTCGTGGTACAGATATTATCTTGGGTGGTAACTGGAAAGCGAAACTTGCCAAGCTTGAAAACCCGACAGCAGAAGATGAAGCACGTCTGAAAGCACAGTGGGAACAGGACCACGAAGATGTATTGCAAGCAGGTGGTTTGCACATTATTGGTTCTGAACGCCATGAATCACGCCGTATTGACAACCAGTTACGTGGTCGTGCGGGTCGTCAAGGTGACCCTGGTGTTTCTCGTTTCTATTTATCTCTTGAAGATGACCTCATGCGTATTTTCGCAGGTGACCGTGTTGTTGCCATGATGCGTGCAATGGGCTTACAAGAAAATGAAGCGATTGAACACAAAATGGTAAGTCGTTCTATCGAAAATGCTCAGCGTAAAGTTGAAGCACGTAACTTCGATATTCGTAAGAACTTATTGAAATACGATGACGTGAATAATGAACAACGTAAGATCATTTATTCACAACGTGATGAAGTGTTAGCTGAAAATACTTTACAAGATTACGTCGAAGAAATGCATCGTGAAGTCATGCAAGCCATGATTGCCAACTTTATTCCACCTGAGTCAATTCATGACCAATGGGATATTGAAGGTTTGGAAAATGCTTTACGTATTGATTTAGGTATTGAGCTTCCAGTTCAAGAATGGTTAGAACAAGATCGTCGTCTTGATGAAGAAGGTCTGGTTGAGCGTATTAGTGACGAAGTGCTTGAACGTTATCGTCAACGCCGTGCGCAAATGGGTGATGAGTCAGCAGCAATGCTTGAACGTCATTTCGTTCTAAACTCTCTTGATCGCCACTGGAAAGATCATTTGGCTGCAATGGATTATTTGCGTCAAGGTATCCACTTACGTGGCTATGCGCAAAAGAACCCAGAACAGGAATACAAAAAAGAAGCATTTAACTTGTTTGTGAATATGTTAGGCGTCATTAAAACTGATGTTGTGACTGATTTGTCTCGTGTACATATTCCAACACCAGAAGAACTTGCAGAAATGGAAGCTCAACAGCAGCAGCAAGCTGAGTCGATGAAGCTTTCTTTTGAACATGATGATGTGGATGGCTTAACAGGTGCAGTGACTGCGTCTCAAGAAACACTCAATGAGTCGGCTGATGAACAACAAATGTTCCCAGTACCAGAAAGCCGTAATGCACCATGTCCATGTGGTTCTGGTTTAAAATATAAGCAGTGTCACGGCAAAATTTAATTTGCTTGATAAAAAAGCAGAACAATTGTTCTGCTTTTTTTATGTTTGTAGTAAGCCTGTGAATAATGTTTGCAGTTTTAAGTATTAAATGCTATTTACTTCTCATCCAGAGTGTATGTTGGAAAGACAATGAAAAAAGTATTACAACCTTTATTTTTAACTGTTCTTGCTGTACCAAGTTTTGTTTTCGCAGCAGAAACAGCTTCAGCCCCTCAAACCACAACGGTTGATAAGGTTCTTGCCGCAAAAGGCCCAACTTCGGCTCAGGCTGTAGTGAAACAAGAGAATACGACGGTAATTAGCCCTCGTACAGGTATTCGTTATACATTGGGTAATACAGGTAATCGCCCAATCATTTTACAAACTGCTGCGATTGCTCCAGCAAACTCTGCAAACATTAATCGTATTGTGGCAACTAACCCAGCTTTATCTGCAAAAAGCCAAGAAAAAGCAAAAATTGCTTTAATTGGTGAAGCAGCAGTTGCGGGTGCAGCAGCTGTAGCAGCAAGTAATGTAACGGCTCCAGCACCAACAAACAGTGTTGCGCCAGCAAACCCTGCTTCAATGAATTAATTTTCATATATAAAAAAAGCCGGTCAATTTTGAACCGGCTTTTTTTATATGAGGATGTTTGAAAATAGTTAAATCTGATTATTCACATCTACGTTCTTTGTTTCACGTATTAATAAAAATGCGACTAATGATAAAAGTGATGCCGCTGTCAGATAATAACCAACTGCATATAAACCATAAGTTTCAGCAAGTTTTGTGGCAATCAGTGGGGCAAACGATGCACCAAAAATACCAGCCAAGTTAAAGGTTAATGCTGAACCTGTATAACGAACTGAAGTTGGGAAAATCTCTGAAAGAACTGTACCAATCGGGCCATAGGTCAAACCCATAATTGATAGGCCAGTACATAAGAAAAGAAAGACGATGAGCGTATTTCCAGACTCTAACATGCTAGAGAAGAATAATCCGAAGATCGCAGCAGCGATACATACGCCAACTGATGTTGCTTTACGTCCAAATTTTTCTGCAAAAATAGCAGATAAAGGAATGAAAGCTGCAAAACAAAGTGTCGCAAAAAGTTGAAGTTCTAAAAACTCACCACGCGCATAACCCAGTTTCGTCGTTCCCCAGTTAAGTGCAAACACTGTAGTCAGATAAAACACAACGAAGGTACAGATTGCGGCAATCGTGCCAAGAATAAGTTTACCTGTGTGTTTGGTAACGACTTCTTTAAATGGAATATTAACTTCTTTTTGTTTATCTAGAACTTTTTGGAAAGCTGGAGTTTCATGGAGTTTTAAACGGATATATAAACCCACAATGACCAAAATTGCACTCGCAATAAATGGAATACGCCAGCCCCATTGCATGAATGCTTGTTCAGGAATAGCCGCACTTAAAAGTAAGAATGATCCCGTTGCTAAAATAAAACCAATAGGCGCGCCAAGCTGTGGGAACATGCCATACCATGCACGCTTACCTTCTGGTGCATTTTCGGTTGCAAGTAATACAGCGCCACTCCATTCACCCCCTAGACCTAAGCCTTGTCCTAGACGGCAGGCTGCTAATAATAATGGAGCCACAATCCCGATTTGAGCATAAGTCGGAAGTAAGCCAATACATACCGTTGATATACCCATAGTCAGCAAAGCTGCTACTAGTGTTGCTTTACGGCCAATTCGATCGCCTAAGTGACCAAATAGTGCTGCACCAATAGGACGGGCAATAAAGGCAATTGCGAATGTTGCGAGTGATTGTAAAACGGCAGCACTGCCACTGCTGGCAGGGAAAAATAGGTGAGGAAAAATAATCACGGCAGCAGTTGCATAGATGTAAAAGTCGAAGAACTCAATGGTTGTACCGACTAAGCTTGCAAATAAAACTCGTGTTTTCGAATTGGTGGCTACTACAGGAGCAGCTGTCGCAGAGGTTGACTCCATATAAGTCCTTATATAAGTTAAAATTTATTTTTAGTTTACTATTCTCTTTAAAGGCATATTTTTCTCAAAAGAATAGTGTGAAAGAACATCATCCATGACTCTTTCAGGATCACTGAATATGAGTGAAAAATGGATTAAACAACGTACCAATAGATTGCAAGAAAGTGTGCACCTGCACCTAAAAGTACAAAAATATGCCATATCGCATGGGTATATCTTACCTTTTTTAACGCGTAAAACAATGCTCCAACAGTGTAAGCTAAACCTCCAGTAATCAATAACATCAAAGCGTCTTTACTTAAATAGGTACGCATATCATCCATTACAAAAACGGCAAGCCACCCCATAAGAACATAAGCAAGTAATGAAATTTTCTGAAAACGGTGAATAAAAACTAACTTGAAAAGTGTACCAATTGCAGCAATGCTCCAGAGTGCAATAAGTAAAACATGTGCTTTTTGTGTGGGTATCGCAATGCTTAAGAATGGGGTATATGTACCGGCAATTAAATAATAAATAGCGGTGTGGTCGAGTTTTTTATACCAGTAACGTAAGTTTTGGGTCTGCGCAAAATGATACAGAGTCGAGCTGGTAAAAACGAGAATCAGACTAAATGAGTATACCCATAAACCGATCCACTGCCCGGTGGAAAGATAAGATCCTTTCATAATTAAAAGGATAGCGGCAACCACGGCCATAACAACGCCAGCACCATGGCTGTAGGCATTAAAAAGTTCTTCTTTAGGATCGTAAGTTTCTAACACCGATTTGCTCATAAGTTTATTTTTTGATTAAAAATACAAATGTATAGAAATACAAAACAGTCGTAAAGTTATTTTATTTTTAATCCTATACCCTTTAAACTTTCAGTTTATATGAGTCACCATTCTTTAGGTATATCTGTGTCGGTTTTCTCCTTTGAGCAAGAACAGCAATTCTTTCATGAAATCAAACAAATGCTTGATGAGCAGAGTTTTGAGCGTTTGATTTTGAGCCAATATAAAGGAGAGTTGGCACAGCTAGAAAAAATCACTTTCCGCATTGTAGAGTTAAATGGGAAAAAGCAGCTTTCAGCTTTATATCATTATGCTACTCAAGATGTGACCAAAAACTATACCTTTGAAGAGGGTTTGGAACAGATTGCAACGTTGATTGTTCAATGTAAACAAGCAAATTTATTTTCAACTCTTCAAGAAATTCAGCTTAAAAAAAATAAGAAAAAAGCCATGCTTAATATGGGTAAAAAGCAAAGTATGAATACAGCTCCAACTGTACAAGCGCATGATCGTGAGAAACAGCGTTATGTACAGCAGAGTAGTGCATTTTTAAAAGAGCTTGGCATTACCGATGAGAAAGCTCAAATCATTCCAAGTATGGCTCGTAAATGGAAGCAGATTAATAAATTTATCGAAATTTTTGCGAGTGCGTATGAACAAATTGATGCAGAGCAAAAAGAGTTACGCATTGTCGATTTTGGTTCAGGAAAAGGCTATTTAACTTTTGCTTTGTATGATTATTTACAGGAACAACAAAAGATTCCTTTAATTACGGGTGTAGAGCTGCGCCGTAACTTAGTGGAGTTCTGCCAGAATGTGGCAGACAAAGTGCATTTTAATCATTTGGACTTTTTTGAAGGTGATGTACGTAGTTATCAGCCAGAAAAGCTGGACGTTATGATTGCTTTGCATGCGTGTGATATTGCGACTGATTTTGCCATTCATACCGGAATTCGTTTGAACGCTTCAATGATTATGTGCGCGCCATGCTGTCACAAAGAATTACGCCCGCAATTACATAGTCCTGAAGTTCTACAACCAATGCTACAGTTTGGTATTCATGCTGGGCAACAAGCTGAGATGTTGACCGATACTTTGCGTGCGTTACTTTTAAAAGCATATGGTTATGAAACCAAAGTTTTTGAGTTTGTATCGCTTGAACATACCAGCAAAAATAAAATGATTTTGGCAACAAAACGCAAAGACGTTTCTCAAGCTGATGCGAAGATTATGGCTCAAATCCAAGCATTGAAAGAAATGTACGGGATTAAAAAACAGACCTTAGAATTGTTGTTACAAGATCAGTTGCCAATCGAAAATATTGGCTGCAAATGCTAGGAAGGTGAGTGGATGTATGAAGTTATAGTGGGTGGTTGGGAACAGTTTGAGAAAGACGCGAAATACATCCGTGAGCAAGTCTTTATTCAAGAGCAAGGCATTGCATCCGAAGATGAATGGGATGATTTTGATGCCACTGCTGTGCACTTTATGGTGTATGACAAAGAGCAGCCTATTGCTACAGCACGTTTGTTACCGCAGCATAGTGTAGGGCGTGTTGCTGTTTTAATGCCTTATCGAAAGCAGGGTATAGGTAAAATTTTAATGCAGCATATTATTGACTATGCGCGTAACCAAAAACTGCCTTATTTAAAGCTTTCTGCACAAACTTATGTGACGGCTTTTTACGAAGCTTTAGGTTTTAAAGTGCAGGGTGAGGTTTACGAAGATTGTGGTATTCCCCATATCGATATGACTTTAGCATTAAGTTGAGATTCCTTTTTAGAAATCTCAACTTTGAATTACTTCATCGCATTCCAGTTTTCGATAGCTTGTAAACCAGTCTCTAAACCAACTTCATAACTATAACGAAGCTTTTTCGGATTTGTGGTTAAGCGGCCAGCCATATTTTTAAGAGGCGGTGGACACACTTCTAAAATTTGCTGGTCTGGGTTACTGCTACGAACAAAATCTACCGAAGCGTTATAGCGGGCACAGCGATTACGCAAACTACTTGCAAAACCATAGTGGTGTTTAAACGCATATTTTGCGAGGAATTGATCACCTCGGCTACTGGCTTTAAAGTAATTTTTCGGGCGAGTACGTAAAACTAATAGTTTTTTAACGCCACTTTGCTGAGCCGTCCAGCGAACGGGTAGGGCATCTGCAACGCCGCCATCAAAGTATGGTTCACCCATAATATCGACGGGATGACGTGTTAAAACCGGAATTGAGCTAGAAGCACGCAGTGCATTTAACAGATTATCTTTACCAGCACGAAGATACTCAGCATGGCCTGTTTTAGCATGCGTCAACACCATATAAAAATCTGGATTTTTGGCAAAAAGGCTCTGTTGATCAAGAGGATGTTCTTTTTCACCAATTTCCCACATCCATTTTAAATCAAGTAAATCGCCACCTTTAAAGAAGCGCTTATAATCGATAAATTCAGGACGGAGGGAATGATCAATATAAAATGTTAAAGTTCGGCCTTGCTGACCTGCCAAGTAATTAGCCACATTGGTTGAACCAGAAGATACACCAACGTATAAGTCAAAAGGATTGAACTGCTGTTGTAGAAAAGCATCAAGTACACCACTGGTAAAGGCACCACGCATGCCTCCACCTTCTACAACCAGTGCATTGCGGGAAAAATCTGTCATTTGAAAAATATCTGATTACTGATGTGAATGCTGATGTTCTTGCATGTCCATTCCAGGCATGTTGTCATGCTGACTTTGTTGATCTGTCGATTTTTCAGCTTTTTGTTGCATTTCGTGCTGTTGAGCTTTGCGCTGAGCACCTGGCATATAGTCAGGTTCATTACTCATTGCTAAATAGAAAAAGCCAAGGAAAATCGCACTTAAAACACCAACGATCAGAACAAATTTCCAGCCTAAAACTGCTGATTCGGAAGAATTTTTATCGGACATAAGGATTTCTCGAATGTGCTGTAGAAGCACAAAAATGAAGTCTATTTATAGCATATTTAGGCTGTAGGCAGAAATCTTAAAGGGCATAAAGAACATAAAGAAAAACCCATATAAATAAAATATATTTATATGGGTAAGGTTTATGCAGTTTTTAAATATTCATTACGTCTAAGTTATTGAATATTTTGCTTCTGCTCAGCTTTGGTTTTTAGTAATGCTGGTGGTGTGAATCTCTCACCATATTTGGTAGCTAACTCTTCGGCGCGTTTTTCTGCTTTCTCAATACCATATTGATTGAGGAATTGAATCGCTCCACCAGTCCAAGGGGCATAACCAATTCCAAAAATAGAACCGACATTGGCATCAATAACCGATTCCAATACACCTTCTTCGTAACAACGTAAGGTATCTAAGGCTTGTACAAACAAAATACGATCAATTATATCTTGCTCGGAAATATCGTGATCTTTCTCCCAGCGGTTTAAGCCTTCCCATAGGTGTTTTTTACCATTTTCAGGATAGTCATAGAAACCTGCGCCAGCAGCTTTACCTTTACGGTTTAATTCATGAATCATGGTATGAATCACTTCATCTACTGGTGTTTTCGGTAGCTCTTTGCCTTCGGCTTGTAAAGCTTTACGTGCTTCGCTAGCAACATGCTCGGTTAAAGTTAAAGACACTTCATCTTGAATCGCAAGTGGTCCCACAGGCATGCCAGCTTTCAGTGCTGCCATTTCAATACGTGCTGGGTGGACGCCTTCGGCAAGCAAGCGCATACCTTCTTGAATGAATGTACCAAATACACGACTGGTAAAGAAGCCACGGCTATCATTAACAACTATCGGTGTTTTTCCAATTTGCTGTACGAAATCGTAGGCTTTAGCAAGTGTCTCTGCGGAGGTATTTTTACCTTTGATAATTTCAACCAACTGCATTTTGTCGACAGGGCTAAAGAAATGCAGACCAATAAACGCTTTATCATCTTTACTTGCTTGAGCTAAGCCTGTAATTGGCAGGGTCGATGTATTCGATGCCATTACGCCATTAGATGCTAAATATTGCTCGGCTTCTTGAGTGACTTTCGCTTTGAGTTCTTGATTTTCAAATACCGCTTCAATAATTAAATCACAGCCTTGAAGGTCTTCAGCTGAAGCTGTAGCTGTAATGAGCGACAAAACTTGATCACGTTTTTCTGCCGTCATGCGGCCTTGTGAAACACGCTTGTCTAGCAATTTCTGAGAATATGCTTTGCCTTTCTCAGCATTTTCAACAGATACATCTTTAAGTACAACTGGAATGCCTTTAATGGCTGTTGAATATGCAATACCAGCACCCATCATGCCAGCACCCAATACACCAACTTTAGTGGCTTGCCATTTTGCAACGTCAGCAGGGCGGCTTGCACCAGACTTAATTGCATTTAGGCCATGCCAGAAAGTGCCGATCATATTTTTAGAAATTTGGCCTGTTGTAAGTTGAGTAAAGTAGCGAGACTCAATACGCAGTGCAGTATCGACATCAACTTGAGCACCTTCAACTGCGGCAGCCATAATTGCTTCAGGAGCAGGGTAGCAGCCTTTGGTTTTGTCTTTTAACATGGCTGGTGCAATTGCAAGAACTTGTGCAACTGCTGGAGTTTTTGGATCACCACCCGGAATTTTATAACCTTTCACATCAAAAGGTTGCTGAGATTTCGGATTTGCCTTTACCCAAACAATTGCTTTATCTAAAAGCTCTTGTTCATTTTCAGCTGTGTCATGAATTAAACCTAAAGATTTGGCTTTATCGACACCGAACTGTTTGCCTTCCATTAAAAATGGGAACGCATTTTGAAGGCCAAGCAGACGTACCATACGTACAATTCCACCGCCGCCCGGTAATAAACCTAAAGTAACTTCTGGTAGGCCAAATTTGCTTTTCGGGTCATTGATTGCAATACGGTGATGGCAACTTAATGCAATTTCCCATCCACCGCCCAGTGCTGTGCCATTTAATGCTGCAACGACTGGAATTCCTAGTGTTTCAATTGTGCGTAAATGACCTTTTAGCTTTTCAACCATATTGAAAAACTCAGTTGCATGTTCAGGCTGAACTTGAATTAGTTCATCTAGATCACCGCCTGCAAAGAAAGTTTTTTTAGCTGAGCGGAAAATAACACCTGAAAGTTCTGTTTCTGCTTTGAGTTTTTGTGTGACTTCATCGAGTGAGTCACGGAACTCGGCATTCATGGTGTTTGCAGATTGTCCAGTTGAATCAAGCGTTAAAATGACAATATTGTCGGCATTTTTTTCGTATTGAATTGCACTCATTTTTTATATCCCTAAATTTTTATACGCGTTCAATAATGGTGGCAATACCCATCCCACCACCAACACAGAGCGTCGCTAAACCGCGCTTTTTATCTTGTCGTTCAAGCTCATCAAGTAGTGTGCCTAAAATCATGGCACCTGTTGCTCCTAACGGATGGCCTAAAGCAATCGCACCGCCATTTACATTGACTTTTTCAGCAGGAACGTTGAGCTCATTAATAAAACGCATAACAACTGCCGCGAATGCTTCATTGACTTCAAATAGGTCAATATCATCAATCGTAAGGCCAGCTTTTTCTAAAGCTTTACGTGCAGCAGGCGCAGGGCCAGTCAGCATAATGGTTGGGTCAGTACCGACTAATGCAGTCGCCAAAACTTTAGCGCGTGGTTTTAAATTTTGTTCTTTGACTGCTTTTTCTGAGGCCAATAAAACGACAGCAGCTCCATCGACAATGCCTGATGAGTTACCTGCGTGATGAACATGATTGATTTTTTGTGCTTCCGGATATTTTTGTAAAGCAACAGCATCAAAGCCCATTTGCCCCATCATTTCAAAACTTGGATTGAGCTTTGCGAGACCTTCTAGTGTGGTATTGCCTTTAATAAATTCATCTTTCTCTAAGATCACCACACCTGCGTGATCTTTGACCGGCACAACTGATTGGTCGAAATAACCATTTGCTTGAGCTGCCGCTGCTTTTTGTTGTGACTTCACTGCAAAGTTATCGACATCTTCACGGCTATAGCCATCTAAGGTTGCAATCAGGTCGGCCCCGATACCTTGTGGAACAAATGATGACTTAAGATTTGTTTCTGGGTCTAAAGCCCACGGTCCGCCATCAGAACCCATTGGAATGCGTGACATTGATTCAACGCCACCAGCAACGACCAAATCTTCCCAACCCGAACGAACTTTCATTGCTGCCATGTTGACTGCTTCTAAACCTGAAGCACAAAAACGGTTGATTTGAACTCCAGCGACATCATCATTCCAACCTGCGGCAATTGCTGCTGTTTTGGCAATGTCCCCACCTTGATCGCCAATTGGTGTTACGCAGCCCAGAACAATATCATCTACTTTAGATGTATCAAGCTGATGGCGTTGTTGTAATTCATTTAATAGGGTGGTGAGTAATGTGATTGGTTTTACTTCGTAAAGAGAGCCGTCTTTTTTTCCTTTTCCGCGTGGTGTGCGAATGGCATCAATAATATAAGCCTCGCTCATAATAGTTCCTTTTTTATTGCTTAAAATTTATTTGTGTTTTGAGTGTACTGGTTTTAATAGCGAGTGCAATGACGATAAGCGCACCAGTCAGGTGATGATTTTTGCCAATAGAGATACAAAAAAGCCCAAGTTGAACTTGGGCTAAATGTGAAACTAAAGAGATTTAAGAATTAGTGGTAACCGTGTAGCTGACGATATAAACCTGGAGTTACACCAGTCCACTTTTTAAATGCACGGTGGAAGGTACTAGTTTCGCTAAAGCCTACTTGTTGAGCAACATCTTCAAGTGTTAATTCAGGGTTGAGCAACAAGTGAATTGCAGCATCTCGACGTAAAGCGTCTTTTACGCCTTGGTAGCTTTTACCTTCAGCAGCTAAGCGGCGACGTAAGGTTTGTGGAGATAAATACAGCATTGATGCAACGTCGTTAAGCGTTGGCATTTCTTCACCAATTTGACTCTTAAGTACGTCACGAATACGAGAAGTCAATGAGTTGGTGTTTTTGAATTTTACTAAAAGCTGAGCAGGCGCTGCTTTTAGGAACTCTTCAAGCGTTTTTTCATCTTGGCGGATTGGTAAGTCAAGATAATCAGCTGCAAAAGTTATTTCGGTGCGAGGTGCATCAAACTGCATGACTGGTGCAAAGAATAATGCATCATATTCATCTGCATGAGCAGGACGCGGATAGCTAAAATGAACACGTTCTAACGGTAAACGACGTTCAATAAGCCACGAAGCCAAACCGTGCCAAATCATGAGCATACTTTCAGTAATGAAATGATCTGGATCTAATGTTTTTGGAATAAGAGGAACCAAACGCGCTTCGTGTTTGTCACGCTCTAGTGTTACCGACCATTCATCACCAAATAACTTATAAAATTGAGATGAAAGTTCGAGGGCTTGTCCCAAAGTTTTTGCATGAATAATCAACTGACACATAATGGCAAAAGTGCCCAAACGACGCGGCTGTACATCAAATCCGACGTGTTCGTCTTGGGTGACCATCCATAGCATTTTTATAAAACGGGTATATTGTTCTGGTGAGATTCGAGCTTTAGGTTGACGTAATAGTTCCGCTTCGATACCCACATGTGAAAGTAACGTCTCGACATCCATGCCAAGGCGTTTTACGCCTGTCAAAGCCGCATTCACGAAGTGGATGCTAATCGTATCGCGACTCATATTGAATCCTTCAGTCTCTTTGATGTTCACTTTAAATTGACCTAAATGACCGTCTAAAAAAATAAATTGGCGATTTACAACAGTGTAAAAGCACTTTTTACATGTTAAATTGCCGAAATGATCAAGGTAAATGGCTGAACATGACATTGTTTTAGAATATTTGCTTAACTAATATAAAAGAAAATTCGAATAATAGTGGTTAAAAATACGATGACGACAGCATTAAACGGACTTAAAGTTCTCGATTTCTCGACGCTCTTACCTGGACCTTTTGCCACAATGTACTTAGCCGATATGGGAGCAGAAGTCATCCATATCGAATCTCCATCACGTCCAGATCTCATCCGGATTATGCCGCCCTATGCCAATGGACAAGCAACTGCACATAGTTATCTAAATCGAAATAAACAGTCGATTGTTCTCGACTTAAAAGATGCTGCGAGTATAGATCTGATAAAAGCCAAGATTTCCGAGTTTGATATTGTCATAGAACAGTTTCGGCCAGATGTTATGCGCCGTTTAGGATTGGACTATGCAACGCTTGCAGAAATTAATCCGCGTTTAATTTATTGTTCAATTACTGGTTATGGACAAACTGGAAACTATAAAGATCGAGCAGGACACGACATTAACTATTTAGCTTTAGCGGGTATTGCTGGATATAGTGGCCGACAAGATAGTGGTCCACCACCGCTTGGCATTCAGGTCGCCGATATTGCAGGCGGATCATTACATGCAGTTATTGCTATTTTGGCTGCGGTCGTCGAACGCAGTCGTAGTGGTATGGGACAATATATTGATATTTCCATGACCGACTGTGTGGCGAGTTTAAATAGCATGGCAGCATCAGCTACGCTTGCAGCACAAGTTGAACAGGCACCAGAGAAGGGTATGCTCAATGGCGGTATTTTTTATGATTATTATATGACTCAAGATGGTCGTTATCTTTCTATTGGTAGTCTTGAGCCACAATTTATGGTTGGGTTGTCTGCTGCATTAGATTTACCCGTGCTGTTACAGAAAGGCGCGTCATTAGATATTCAAGATCGACAAGAAGTGAAGCAAGCTATTCAAGAAAAAATTAAAGCCAAAACATTTAAAGAATGGCATGAAATTTTTGCAAATCTCGATGTTTGTGTAGAACCCGTATTGAGTTTAAGTGAGGCTTTAAATTCACCGTTAGCACAACAACGTGGATGGATTGTGGATGTTCCTTTGCAAAATAATACGGCTGATACAGAACCGCAGATTGCATGTCCAATAAAGTTTTCACGTTCACAAATGCGATATTCCTTTGTAGGTCAAAAGCTTGGCGAGGGACAGTGGTAATGTCTTGGGGCTATTTCTTATACAGTGTGTATTAAGATTATTATCTGATTAATCAATTGATTAACATTTTGAATAATTTCTTTACATAAAATTAGCGTAACCTTTATAAACAAAGACATAAAAGGTACGTAAACATGAAAACGCATAAATCTTTGATGGTTTCCTGTTTATCCGTTTTATCAATTACTCTTTTTGTTCAGCATGCACAAGCTGCTGCTGCATTTGACCCAAATAGTTCTTGGATGTTGGGTGATTGGAACGGGCAACGCACAGCGTTGCAAGCACAAGGTTATGATTTTTCTTTTGGATATACCGGTGAATATGCCGGTATTTTAGATTCAAAGAATACATCTTCGCATGGTAGTGCTTATACAGGGCAACTCGCTTTAGGTTCGCATTTGGACCTGGGTAAAATTTTAGGGTGGCAAGATACAGAAGCTCAAATCACATTAACTTATCGTGATGGGCAATCGCTTTCTGAACATTCTCCAGCTTTAGCTGGACACATTAGTTCCGCACAAGAAGTGTGGGGGCGTGAGCAAACTTGGCGTTTAACAGACTTGTGGATTAAGAAAAAATTCCTTGATCAGAAGTTAGACGTTAAAGTCGGTCGTTTTGGTGAAGGTGAAGACTTTAATAGTTTTGACTGTGATTTCCAGAACTTGGCGCTTTGTGGTTCACAAGTGGGTAACTGGGTTGGTGACCAATGGTATAACTGGCCAGTTAGCCAATGGGCAATGCGTGTTAAATATAATGTGCAGCCTGATTTATATACACAAATTGGTGTATATGAATATAACCCAGAGAACTTGGAACGAGGCAAAGGTTTTAACCTAAGCACAGATGGTTCTCACGGTGCAATTATTCCAGCAGAAGTAGTTTGGTCACCTAAATTAGGTGCGCAAAGCATGGCTGGTGAATACCGTCTAGGTTATTACTATAGCACTGCTGATGCAGAGGAAATTACTAATCCAACCAAAACATCTCATAAGCAAGGTGTTTGGGTAACTGCAAAACAAAAATTATTCCAGCCAGCTGATCAAACTGATCGTGGTTTAACAGGTTTTGTGAACCTGACTTTCCATGACTCAGATACCAACAAAGTCGACAACATGCAAAATGTAGGCTTGGTCTATAAAGGTTTGCTCAATCAACGTCCTCAAGATGAGTTGGCACTTGGCGTTGCTCGTATTCATATCAATGATGACTGGAGCGATATTCAAGCCAAAGAATATGACACTGAATACAATACCGAGCTTTACTACGGTATTCATGCCACTAACTGGCTAACTATTCGTCCAAATGTGCAATATGTTCGTCATGTTGGTGCATTAAAAAATGGTGATAACACTTGGGTAGGCGGTATTAAATTCTCAACCGTATTCTAAGTAATTATTCCGAAAAACGGATTGTCGAGGGCTAAATCATTGATTGAAGTATCCAGACCTTCCGTTTTTTTCTTTATGCCTGAATTTTGTTTTAGATGTATTGGTGATGCCATTTCTCTATAAGGTTTTTGGCACATCTTTCCGATAAAAATGATGATTGATAAGAGGTGGTTTATGAATCAACCTTCTTCAAGATCAGGTTTAACGACTTTTACCGTAATCATTATTGGGTTATTGGCGTTATTCCTGCTAATTGGAGGTATTTGGCTCGCTACACTAGGCGGTTCAATTTACTACATTGTAGCTGGAGTCTTGCTTCTCATTGTTACATGGCAACTCTACAAGCGCGCTTCAACTGCTTTGTGGGTGTATGCCGCATTAATGCTAGGTACCATTATCTGGAGTGTCTGGGAAGTTGGAACAGACTTTTGGGCGCTTGCACCACGTTTAGATATTTTAGGTATTCTTGGTTTATGGTTATTGGTTCCGGCTGTGACTCGTGGAATCAACAACCTTGGATCAAGTAAAGTTGCCTTATCTTCAACTTTAGCGATTGCAATCGTGTTGATGGTTTATTCTATCTTCAACGATCCGCAAGAAATTAATGGTGAGATCAAAACACCTCAACCAGAAACTGCTCAAGCCGTTCCTGGTGTAGCAGAGAGTGATTGGCCTGCTTATGGTCGTACTCAAGCTGGTGAGCGTTATTCTCCACTCAAACAGATTAATGACCAAAATGTCAAAGATTTGAAAGTGGCTTGGACATTACGTACTGGTGATTTCAAAACAGATAATGATTCGGGTGAAACAACCAATCAGGTTACGCCAATTAAAATTGGTAATAACATGTTTATCTGTACGGCTCATCAGCAGTTAATTGCGATTGATCCAGCGACTGGTAAAGAAAAATGGCGTTTTGATCCGAAGCTTAAGACGGATAAATCGTTCCAGCATTTAACTTGTCGTGGTGTAATGTACTACGATGCAAACAATACAACTGAGTTTGCAACGAGTCTTCAAAGCAAGAAATCTAGCTCTACACAATGTCCACGTAAGGTATTTGTACCAGTCAACGATGGACGTTTAGTTGCTGTGAATGCTGACACTGGTAAAGCATGTACTGACTTTGGTGAAAATGGTGAAGTGAATTTACAAAAATTCATGCCATATGCTTATCCAGGTGGGTATAACCCAACATCTCCTGGTGTTGTGACAGGTTCGACTGTCGTAATTGCAGGTTCTGTAACAGACAACTATTCAAGTAAAGAGCCATCAGGTGTAATTCGTGGCTACGATGTTAACACTGGTAAGCTTCTTTGGGCATTCGACACGGGTGCAGCAGATCCAAATGCAATGCCAGGCGAAGGTACTACCTTTGTTCATAACTCGCCAAATGCTTGGGCACCTTTAGCATATGATGCCAAACTTGATATCGTTTATGTTCCAACAGGTGTAGGTACTCCAGATATCTGGGGTGGTGACCGTACTGAGTTGAAAGAACGTTATGCGAACTCAATGTTAGCGATTAATGCTTCAACTGGTAAATTGATATGGAACTTCCAGACAACCCATCACGATTTATGGGATATGGACGTACCATCTCAACCATCTTTGGCAGATATTAAAGACAAAACAGGTAAAACTGTTCCGGCAATCTATGTATTGACTAAAACAGGTAATGCCTTTGTTCTTGACCGTCGTAATGGTCAGCCAATTGTTCCTGTAACTGAAAAACCAGTTCCACAAACAGTTAAGCGCGGACCACAAACTAAAGGCGAGCATTATTCAAAAACTCAGCCATTCTCTGACTTGAACTTAGCGCCACAAGACAAATTGACTGATAAAGACATGTGGGGTGCCACAATGCTTGATCAGCTCATGTGTCGTGTATCTTTCAAACGTCTAAATTACGATGGTATTTATACACCACCATCTGAAAACGGTACTTTAGTTTTCCCTGGTAACTTAGGTGTGTTTGAATGGGGCGGCATGTCGGTTAACCCTGACCGTCAAGTTGCTGTAATGAACCCGATTGGTCTGCCATTCGTAAGCCGTTTAATTCCTGCTGATCCAAACCGTGCAGAAACTGCAAAAGGTGCGGGAACTGAGCAGGGTGTACAACCAATGTATGGTGTACCTTATGGTGTCGAAATCAGCGCATTCTTATCTCCGCTTGGTTTACCTTGTAAACAACCAGCTTGGGGTTATGTTGCTGGCGTAGATTTGAAAACGCATCAGGTTGTATGGAAAAAACGTATTGGTACTATCCGTGATAGCTTGCCAAAACTGTTCCAATTACCAGCTGTGAAAATTGGTGTTCCTGGTTTAGGTGGTTCAATTTCTACCGCAGGTAATGTCATGTTTGTTGGTGCAACTCAAGATAACTACATCCGTGCTTTTAACGTTACGAATGGTAAGAAACTTTGGGAAGCGCGTTTACCAGCAGGTGGACAAGCAACACCAATGACTTATGAAATCAATGGTAAGCAATATGTTGTAATCATGGCCGGTGGTCATGGTTCATTTGGTACAAAAATGGGCGACTATTTAGTGGCTTATGCATTGCCAGATAACAAATAAACTTTTGCTATAAAAAAAGCCCAGATTGATCTGGGCTTTTTTTATGTCGATTTATATAAGCTTATCAATAAAATCGTTATTAAATATGCAAAAAAAGCATTTTATTGATGAATAAAAGCTCGCTATGCTATCCGCCTTAATAATGAATCTACTAGCCATACGCCATGTATTTATATACCGATTTCGACCAGCAGCTGGTTAATGAACGAGTTGCTCAGTTCCGCGATCAGACTGAACGCTATTTAGCTGGCAAACTTTCTGAAGATGAATATCGTCCATTACGTTTGCAAAATGGTTTATATGTGCAACGTTATGCGCCTATGCTGCGTATTGCCGTGCCGTATGGCTTAATGAATTCTAAACAATTACGTAAAGTTGCTGAAGTTTCAACAAAGTATGACCGTGGCTATGCCCACGTATCTACACGTCAAAATATCCAGTTGAACTGGCCTGCACTTGAAGATGTGCCAGATATTTTGGCAGAACTTGCAACTGTACAAATGCATGCCATTCAAACCAGTGGTAACTGTATTCGTAACACAACAACTGACCAATATGCAGGTGTGGTTGCTGGTGAAATTGCAGACCCACGTCCAACATGTGAATTGATTCGTCAGTGGAGTACGTTCCACCCTGAATTTGCATTCTTACCACGTAAGTTCAAAATCGCAGTTTCTGCACTTGAAGAAAAAGACCGTGCAGCAACTGCATTCCACGATATTGGTGTTTATATCGTGCGTAATGAAGCGGGTGAAATCGGCTATAAAATTATGGCTGGTGGTGGTTTAGGCCGTACTCCAATTATTGGTAGCGTTATTCGTGAGTTTTTACCACGTGAAGATTTAATTGCTTACTTAGAAGCGGTTTTACGTGTTTATAACTTGCATGGCCGTCGTGACAATAAATACAAAGCGCGTATTAAAATTCTAGTTAAAGCATTAACACCTGAAGTATTTGCTCAGAAAGTTGAAGCTGAATTTGAACATACACGTGAAGCATTGAAAATTCAGCCAGAAATCTTGAAAAAACTGGATGAAGAGTTCACTCCGTTTGATTATCAAGATTTAGCAGATGAAGACTTTACCGCTTTGTTTGCTGAGCATCCAAAATTCAAGCAATGGTTCAATATCAACACGCATGCACATAAAGTGAAGGGCTATCGTATAGTTACGATTTCTCTAAAACGTGCAGGTATCGCACCGGGCGATATGACCACTGAAGAAATGAACTTTATTGCAGATCTTGCAGATAAATATACATTCGGTGAACTTCGTACCACTCACGAACAAAACATTGCTTTGGCAGATGTACCTCAAAAAGATTTGTTCGATGTATGGCAAGCGCTTGAACAACAAAATATGGCACGTGCACATATTGGCTTTATTACCGATATTATTAGTTGCCCAGGTGGTGATTTCTGTTCACTTGCAAATGCGAAATCAATTCCTATTGCTGAAGCGATTACACGTCGTTTTGATGACTTAGACAAAGTTTATGATCTTGGCCATTTAGATCTAAATATTTCTGGTTGTATGAATGCTTGTGGTCACCACCATGTAGGTAACATCGGTATTTTAGGTGTAGATAAAAAAGGCGCTGAGTTCTACCAAATTACATTAGGTGGTAATTCAGACCATGATGCATCGATCGGTGACATCTTAGGGCCATCATTTGCAGCAGATGCTGTGCCAGACGTTATTGAAGAAGTATTAAATACTTATCTTGATTTGCGTACAGAAGGTGAGCGTTTTGTTGACACATATCGCCGTGTAGGAATTCAACCATTTAAGGAGCGTGCATATGCTTAATACAGCTCTACCTGTGCTTTATAAAGACGGCACGATTACAGACAATACTTATCAAATCATTGCTGAAGATGGTGTAGTTCCTCAGGGTGACGTTGTGGTAACAACAGCTCAACTAGACCAATTAGCTAACGTTCAAGGCAAAAAAGCTTTGTATGTAACTGTAAATGATTCACCTGAAGACCATACATTTCCATTAAATGAACTTGATGCAATCTTCATTGAGTTTGCAGGTTTTGGTGATGGTCGTGGTTATTCGTTTGCTGCGCTATTACGTCGCCAAGGTTTCCAAGGTGAATTACGTGCAACAGGTGATGTATTTAAAGATGTCCTAAACTACTTAAAGCGTTCTGGTTTTGATAGCTTTGTCGTAAAAGAAGGCAAAGACGTGCAAGAAGCTGCGGCAGGTTTGCAAGATTTTACCAACCCGTATCAGGCTTCAACCGCTGTACCACAAGCAAGTTATCAAACTGGCGCTTAAATAGTTTTTAAATATAAAGGCTGAACTCAGGTTCAGCTTTTTTTATGAATAATTTTTAAATGACTCAACTGAAGAACAACAATGTTAGGTTTAATTTCAAAAATAAATCCTGGTGCTTGGTGGCTACTTTTTGCTATTGCGACAGATGTGCTCTCAACATTTTATTCGGCTAAAGGCAATGGATTAGTTAATAAAACTGCTCAGGCGATTGCACTGATTTTATATATTGTGTCTTTTGCATGTGCTGCTATTGCTTTGAAATATATGCAGGCGGGAATTTTATATGTATTGTGGTCCGGAGTGGGGGTATTGGCGACTGCCTTTCTAGCAAAGGTTTTTCTTGGGCAGAATATTGATGTGGCTGGATGGATAGGGATAAGTTTTATTACAGTTGGTTTAATGATTATTGCGAAATATTCTAATATTAATGTTTAAAACCCTTATAGAAATAATAAGTATCTCTATAAGGGCTAGATATTAAAAATATTATGTATCAAGCTGGCAGTTAACCATCCACTTTATGCCAAATTGATCGGTAAATGCACCGTACAATGCGCCCCAGAAAGTTTTTTCTAACGGCATTTCGATTTGACCATTTACAGATAGAGCATCAAACAGCTGTTTCGCTTTTTCTTGCTCGTCTTTTTCAAGGTTGATTGCGATGTAATGATTATTGCCTTTAGTAAATACACTATTTGGCGTGCAGAATTGATCGATAGTGTCTGATGCCATGAGTACTGTGTATTCATTAATCGGTAAAGAAACATGCAGCACTAAATTTTTTTCGGCTTCCGATAATGTGACACCCTCGTTAGGTGGCATATCGCTATAACGGCTCAGCATAGCAAATTCACCACCAAAGACCGATTTATAAAAATTAAAGGCTTGCTCTGCCTGACCTTGGAAATTGAGATAGTGATTGAGTTGCATTTTTATTGTCCATTGTTGTTTTCGTTTAAAGGAATAAGTTAAAACTTAAAAGTGATTTTGTGGGTCTTTTTTTGTAAATTTTCCATAAAAAATCCCACCGAAGTGGGATTTTTAAATAGGGAAATTAAATTAAATTAAATAAGTTCAATGGCAACAGCTGTTGCTTCACCGCCACCAATACAAAGTGCAGCAATACCTTTTTTACCGCCAGTACGTTTCAGTGCATGAATAAGTGTAAGAATAATACGTGAACCTGTAGAACCTACTGGATGGCCAAGTGCACATGCACCACCGTGAATATTGACTTTCTCTGCATCAAGTTTGAAATCATCAATTGGGCACATAGTAACCATAGCAAATGCTTCATTAATTTCCCAAAGGTCAATGTCCTGAGCATTCCATCCAGCTTTTTTAAGTACTTTTTCAATAGCGCCAACAGGAGCGATGGTAAATTCTGAAGGGTGCTGAGAGTTTGAAGCTGTCGCGACAATTTTAGCAAGTGGTTGTAAGCCACGCTGCGCTGCAACTTCACTTGATGTTAACACCAGTGCAGAAGCACCGTCAGAAATAGAACTCGCATTTGCTGCTGTGATTGTTCCATCTTTTGCAAAGGCTGGTTTAAGCGAAGGAATCTTATCAATTTTTGCGTTTAAAGGTTGTTCATCTCGGTCAACAATGACATCACCTTTACGTGTAGACACGGTAACTGGAACGATTTCATCTTTGAAATAACCTTCAGTAATTGCAGTTTGAGCACGTTTTAAAGAGCGGATTGCAAAGTCATCCATTTGCTCACGAGTATAGCCACGAGTATTTGCCATATCTTGAGCAAAAGAACCCATTAAACGACCGGTTTCAGCATCTTCAAGCCCATCAAAGAACATATGGTCTTTAATTTCGCCATGACCCATACGGTATCCGGCACGTGCTTTTGGTAAAACATAAGGTGCATTTGTCATAGACTCCATACCGCCAGCAACAACAACTTCAGCACTACCTGCTTTAATCATATCAGCGGCTTGCATAACAGCTTTCATGCCAGAACCACAAAGCTTGTTAATCGTTACTGCACCTGTAGAATCTGGTAAGCCAGCTTTACGCATCGCTTGACGTGCTGGACCTTGCTTTAGACCAGCAGGCAGTACACAGCCCATAATGACTTCTTCGACATCAGTAGGCTGCAAACCTGCTCGTGCGATTGCTTCTTTAATTGTTACTGCACCTAATTCTGGAGCAGTGAGACCAGATAGTGATCCTTGAAAACCACCCATAGCAGTACGAGCACCATTAACAATTACGATGTCAGTCATTGTTGTAATCTCCGATTGTTCTTTATCTCAAATTAAGAAAACATTAAAACTTAAGCAGTATATTGCAAAATGGGGGATGGCTTGGATTCTGTATTAGACTGTAGAGTTCTAACAATTTTGAAGTTCTTCTAAGCGTACATGTCCCATTTTGCTAAGAACTAATTTAAAATTTTTAAGCTGATCATAAGAACAATAAATAAAACTACCATTAGACTCGATTGGTAGTCCCGAGCTACCTTGAAAAACAATACTATTTTGTTTTTTACCAAAACGTTGTAATTTCATAGAGCCATAAGTATGGTTAAGATCTATAGAAGTTAATAATTCTTCATTTAAATCATGTTGTAGGTTGCGGTTGTTATCTACAAAGCTGATTAAGCGGTTATTCCAGTTTGTATGACAAACTAATTGATCGGAACTTGGGCAAATAACAATGTTCTTATGCCTGATAATTGCGTCAGACTTGGCTTTTTGTATGTGAATTGTGAGTACATGCGGCGTATTTTTTAATTCTGCAGATGCCATAAATTGATGGTATAAAGGAATGGCTATAACTGACATAATCACAAGAATTACGAGGGTTATAGAGAGCTCAACTATAGTAAAACCAGGAGATCTAAACATTAAGAAACCTTAATATATGTATAAATAGAGCAATTTTATGTTTTCTGACAATGATTTATATTATTTTTTATAATAAGGAAACACAAAATTAAATAAGGGTTATCAGTTGGCTAGAATACTGGTAAAATCACCGCAAGCGAAACAAAGAAGTTGTTCATATTTGCTAGTTGAGTAAAAAATTACCGAATTACAACGGAAATTGTAAGTAATTTTGTCAATAATTTACTTGATTAAAATTATCAAGCACTTGGAAAGTTTATCAAGTGTTTGTATGATTCAAATGTGAATAGCTTAAAAATAATACTGGGGTAAAAATATCTCAGGGGCCAATAAATTTAGGCTGAGCTTGAACAACAATTGTTATCTCTGGAGGATATCCATGAAATTGAGTCGTATTGCACTTGCTACTATGCTGGTTGCTGCTCCATTAGCTGCTGCTAATGCTGGCGTAACTGTTACTCCATTATTAGTTGGTTACACTTGGCAAGACAGCGAGCATAACAACGATAAATTAACAAGTCATGCTGAATTACAAGATGATTTATTCGTTGGTGCTGCACTAGGTGTTGAATTAACTCCTTGGTTAGGTTTTGAAGCTGAATATAACCAAGTTAAGGGTGATCTTGATGGTACTGGCGTAGCTGGTGCTGAATATAAACAAAAAACTGTTGCTGGTAACTTCTATGCAACTTCAGATTTGATCACTAAGAACTACGACAGCAAATTTAAGCCGTACGTATTATTAGGTGCTGGTCAAACTAAAACTGAATTTGATGGCATTTACGCAGACAAAAAAGATACTATCGGTAACGCTGGTATCGGTGCGTTCTATCGCTTAAACGATGCTTTATCTCTTCGTACAGAAGCTCGTGGTACTTATGACTTTGACGAAAAATACTGGCGTTATACAGCTCTTGCTGGTTTAAACGTAGTTCTTGGTGGTCACTTGAAGCCTGCTGCTCCTGTAGTAGAAGTTGCTCCAGTTGAACCAACTCCAGTTGCTCCACAACCACAAGAGTTAACTGAAGACCTTAACATGGAACTTCGTGTGTTCTTTGATACTAACAAGTCAAACATCAAAGACCAATACAAACCAGAAATCGCTAAAGTTGCTGAGAAGTTAACTGAATACCCTAACGCTACTGCACGTATCGAAGGTCACACAGATAACACTGGTCCACGTAAGTTGAACGAACGTTTATCTTTAGCTCGTGCTAACTCTGTTAAATCAGCTCTTGTAAACGAATACAACGTTGACGCTTCTCGTTTGTCTACTCAAGGTTTCGCTTGGGATCAACCGATTGCTGACAACAAAACTAAAGAAGGTCGTGCTATGAACCGTCGTGTATTCGCGACAATCACTGGTAGCCGTACTGTAGTAGTTCAACCTGGTCAACAAGCTCAATAATTTGAGTTTCTGAACAGTAAAAAAGCGACTCGTTAGAGTCGCTTTTTTTATTACGATTTTTAAAATATTTTTTCATTTCTATATCTCCTCGATAATCTTTATTTAGTTAATTATTTATAGATAAGTTTTTACCAAACACCTTTTCTTAACAGTTGTTTGGTGTCTTGTCGTTCTCTACGATGTTGTGCACGAGGTTTTTCTGTCTCATGCATGCCACCTTTTTGAAGTAAAGGTGACAGGGCTACGTGATTACGAACCTTAATTTTTGGCATTTCTTTAATTTTCATGTTTTAACCTTTAATACATAAAACTTGTTTAAGTGTATGGACGACTTCAATAAGATCTGACTGATTTGCCATAACCTCATCTATGTCTTTATAAGCACTTGGAATTTCATCGACAACGCCACTGTCTTTGCGACATTCAATACCTTGCGTTTGCTCAATTAAGTCTTGTTGGTTAAACAGAATCTTAGCTTTGCTTCGGCTCATTTTACGTCCAGCGCCGTGAGAACAAGAGCAAAAAGATTCAGGATTAGCTTTTCCTCTAACAATATAAGAACGTGCTCCCATAGAACCTGGAATAATTCCTAACTCATCTAAACCTGCTCTAATCGCTCCTTTTCTGGTAACTAAAAGATTTTCACCAAAATGAGTTTCTCGACTTACATAATTATGATGACAATTAATTGCTTCTTTTGTCATTTGAAAAGAGGGTAGAAGAGGTCGAATTGCTTCTAAGACTAATCGCATCATTTCTTTGCGATTTTCAAAAGCATATTCTTGTGCCCATTCCACAGCTTCTACATAATCATTAAAACTGTTTGAACCTTCAGCAAAATAACTTAAGTCTTTATCGGGTACATGTCCAAAGCGATGTTGTGCTTCTTTCTTGGCGAGCTCAATAAAATAAGTACCAATGACGTTCCCCAGTCCTCGGCTACCTGAATGTAGCATTACCCATACATCTTGATTTTCATCAATACATAACTCTATGAAGTGATTACCACCTCCTAGTGTGCCTAATTGTTTTTGCCAAGTCGCATCAAACTGCCGAAGCATTCGAATTAAACCAGGATGTTTTTTTACAATCGGTTGCAACCGCTTTTCGAGTGGAATAATACTCGATGCTTTAGCTTTGACCTGTTTATGCAAAGCAAAACCGACAGGTACTTTACGTTCAATTGCATCACGTAATCGACTTAAATTATCAGGAAGTTGTGAAGCTTTTAGACTTAAACGAATTGCATTCATTCCACAGCCAATATCTACACCGACTGCAGCTGGAATAATTGCATTTTTAGTCGGGATAACACTTCCTACAGTCGCACCTTTTCCTACATGAACATCTGGCATAACAGCAATATGTGAGTATATAAATTGCAGCTGTGCCATTTTCTTGAGCTGTTCGATACTTTCACTATCTATATCTTGAGTGAAAATTTTAACAGGGACACCATAGAGTGCCTCTTCGTTTAATATTTTTTGTATGCCCATAATTTTTCTCTTATTTTTCTGTCCGAATAGGCATAAAAAAACCTAGCGAATGCTAGGTCTTAAATTCGAGCATTCGGACAAGTGAATTAAATTTGTACACTTGTCCGTGAGCTGACATCGTGCCAAATCGTTACTGTGTTTTACCTTGTAGTGTTGGCATGATGTCCTCCTTTTTTAAAAAGTGCCGTTGAAAATCTGAACGGCATTTTACCTGTTTTTAACTAAAGATCAAGTTTTTGACGTTTAGATAGTTTTAATTGACTCTTTAAACTTACTATTAATCTTGCTCTGGTTTTACATCCATTTGGTCGTAAGGGATTAATTTAGTTTTATTTTTCCATTTATATCCGAGCCAAATTACTAAGAATAACGGTATGCTGATATAGGTGGAAAGTAAGCCCATCCAGTCAATTTTTCCGCCCAAAACAGCTTGATAGTTTTGTCCAAGAATAATGATAGAACAGAGAATAAAAGCAAACCAAGGTGCAAATGGGAAAAACTTAGCGCGGTAAGCTAAATCTTCTAATTTATAGCCTTGAGCAATATAGCCTTTACGGAAACGATAATGTGAAATTGCAATGCCTAGCCAGACAATAAAGCCACACATCCCTGACATATTCAGTAGCCAGTTAAAGACTTGTTTTTCACCGATAAAAGTCGTTAAGAAGCAGAAAGCAGCAATAAATGTAGTCGCATATAAGGCATTCATTGGAACACCACGAGTGTCGAGTTTGGCAAACCATTTCGGTGCACGACCTTGCTGAGCCATATCAAATAACATACGGGTAGAAGAATACATGCCCGAGTTACCTGCCGACAAAATAGCAGTCAAAATAACTGCATTCATTAAGCTCGCAGCGAAAGCAAAGCCTACCTTTTCATAAAGCAAGGTAAAAGGAGAAAGTGCAACATTTTCTGTTGTCGCGGCTTGCAATAGGTTTGGATCATCGTAGGCAATGAGTGTGCCGATAATGAAAATACACAACACATAGAATAATAAAATTCGCCAGAAAATCTGTTTAATTGCCAGTGGAATTGTTTTCTTGGGATCTTTTGATTCACCCGCAGCAACACCCACCATTTCAGTTCCTTGAAATGAGAATCCTGCAATCATGGCAACCCCAATCATGGCCTGTAAACCACCTACAAACGGTGCATCTTTGTAGGTCCAGTTACCGAATGTCGCCACTCCTGGTGTCAACATTACCTTAATAATCATGGCTATACCAATGATAATGAAGGCAACAATAGCGATAACCTTAACCATTGAGAACCAGAATTCGCTTTCGCCAAATCCTTTTACACTCATCGCATTAATCATAAAAATAATGACGAGGAAGAGCGCACTCCAGTAAAATCCAGGGATATCTGGAAACCAGAACTTCATAATAAACTGTACTGCAACGAGCTCAAACGCAACCGTAATTGCCCAGTTGTACCAGTAGTTCCAACCTAGTGCGAAACCAAAGCCATCTTCCACATAGCGACTGCCGTAGGTGAAGAATGCGCCAGATGTCGGTGTATGAGTTGCAAGTTCGCCCAAGCTGGTCATTAAGAAGTAAATCATAATACCAATGAGAGAGTAGGCGAGTAACGCCCCACCTGGACCTGCATTTGCAATGGTCGACCCAGAAGCAAGGAAGAGACCTGTACCAATGGAACCACCAATGGCGATCATATTCAGATGACGAGCCCCAAGCTTTCGCTGGAGTTTTTCAGGAGCATGTGTTTCGCTCATGGAGATTCCTTACATAGTTTGTTATGCACAGGCATATAACACCTTAAAGCCTTGTAGATCAGTTTTAATCTCACACTGACCAAAGTGCTTCTCAATTAAGATCGGATAGTTTAAAAAACGGTTTGCTACAATCCATAGCTCACCTGATGCCTTTAAATGTTTTTTAGCGTTCTGGCAGAGTCCTTCACTTGCATCGTAATTGGTATGAATACCTTGATGAAAGGGAGGGTTACTGACAATGGCATCAAGTTCTGTTGGGGCGTCTGCAATTCCTGTAACGGGCTGCAATCTCAACTGGTCTGAACCTATTCCATTTCGACTAAAAGTCATTTCCGTTGACCGTAAAGCGAAGGCATCAATATCTAGGGCATGGATAATATTACTTGAATTTACTTTTGCCAAATAGCAACTGATAATTCCTGCGCCACACCCGAAGTCGGCAATTCTACCTGATTTCACTTGATTTAGATAAGGGAGTAAAACAGCAGTTCCGACATCTAGATGATTTTGACTGAAAACGCCAGGGAGGGCACAAATGGTAAGCTCTTGTTCATTTGCTTGAACTGTATAGGTTTTTAACCAACTTTCAAGAGGTTTGATCTTTTCAGTTTTCTCAATTTTTAAATGCCATAATTGACAATGTCGAGCGCTATCAAGTTTAAGTATTTTGCCAAAGCTTTGTAGTTGTTTGGCAGCTCTTTCAACACCACCTTTCTTTTCACCTACTAAAAAAACTGATTGGCCAGTTTTTAGATGGCTCATCACCACATGTAATATATAGTTTAAAAGCTCTTTTGATTTTGGAACAAAAATTATAGCCTGATCAAATTCTTGTGATGGAAATTCAACCGAGAAATGTGCTGTCGTGCCTGTATTAATAAAACCTTGGTAATCTGAATAATTCCATGTCCAGACTGATGCATCAATCTCAGCAGGTAATTGACTTACCAAAGCATCATTGGGAGCATTAATTAACAAGATTCTACCTTTTAAATAGTCTTGCTGTCTTAATACCACTTCACTTCTAGGATCCATGTACATCTCTCATGAAGAAGAATGCCCAGTGGAAACTGGGCAGTAATCAAAAAATTAAAAATGGGTTATTTATGTGTTTCAGGAAGTACAACATTTAAAATTAATGCTGCAATACCGCCTGTTGCTACACCAGAACTAAAAATATTTTTAAATAATTCTGGTAAGTGTTCCAAAATTTGAGGAACTTGAGCAACACCTAAACCTAGTGCAAGTGAAATCGCGATAATTAAAAGGGCACGACGGTCTAAGTGAACAGATGAAAGAATGTTAATGCCTGAGGCAGCAACCGCACCAAACATCACCATAACTGCTCCGCCTAATACTGCTTGTGGTACAGCTTGTATTACACCAGCTACAGCAGGGAATAGACCTAATATAATGAGTAAAGCTGCAATCCAGATCCCCACGTAACGACTTGCCACACCAGTGAGTTGAATAACACCATTATTTTGAGCAAAAACAGAACTAGGGAATGTGTTAAATAATCCTGCAAGTAAAGAGTTAGCTCCATTCACTAACACGCCACCTTTGATGCGTTGCATCCACTGAGGCCCATCGACAGGTTGGTTTGAAAGTTTACTTGTTGCTGTGACATCACCAATTGCTTCTAATGAAGTCACCAGATAAATGAATGCCATTGGAATAAATAAGCCCCATGAGAAACTTAAGCCAAAGTGCATTGGTGTCGGAATTTGAATAACAGGTGCGTCTTTTAGACCAGAAAAATCTAGGTAGCCCATGAAACCAGCAAGAATGTAGCCAATGACTAAAGCAATTAATATAGCCGAGCTTTTAATCCAAACTATACGAATACGGTTTAAGACAATAATAATGGCAAGTACGGTACATGACATAATAAGGTTGTCTGCACTTGCAAAAGTATGATCATGCATGGCTTGATAACCACCACCCATGCTAATAAGACCTTCCTTAATAAGTGTTAAACCAATCAGAAGTACAACAATACCAGTCACGAGGGGAGTAATAAGTCTTTTTACCCATGGCAGGATTTGTGAAACACCCATTTCAATAAATGAACCTGCAATCACCACACCAAAAATAGCAGCCATAACCTGATTTACTGGCGTACCTGCGGCAACCATTGCACTACCAATACCAATAATCGGACCAATAAAGTTAAAACTAGTACCTTGGACAATCAGTAGACCAGCACCAAAAGGACCAACTTTTTTACATTGTAAGAAAGTTGCAATTCCTGAAATGACCAAAGACATCGATAAAATCATGTTAGTTTCAGTACGTGAAACGCCTAAAGCTAAACAAATGAGAAGTCCAGGTGTAACAATCGGGACAATAATTGCAAGCAAATGTTGAAAAGCTGCCAAAAAAGCCACGAAGGGTTTTGGTCGGTCATCTAGTCCATAAACGAGGTCAAGATGGTCTTGTGATGGTTGATTGGACATGGGGGTAAGTACGCCGCAATTTCGCAAATTGGCGCTATTCTAATCGAGATACCTATCTTTACAAAACGAAATACAGACTATTGGGAAATTTTTTTGTCAATGTCAATAAACTGTCACTACTCAAGAGTAGTGTTTTTCTGTATAATTTGCCCTCAAATTTCAGGCGTTTCTAATTTTCATGTCAGATATCAAAAATCTCCGTAATATCGCAATTATTGCGCACGTCGACCACGGGAAAACCACACTTGTCGATAAACTACTTCAGCAATCAGGTGCTCTCGGTGACCGAGCAGGCGAGATTGAGCGTGTCATGGACTCGAATGCGCTTGAAAGTGAACGTGGTATTACCATCTTAGCGAAAAACACTTCTATTACTTGGTTGGATAAGCGTACTGATACAACTTACCGTATCAACATCGTGGACACCCCGGGACACGCCGACTTCGGTGGTGAAGTAGAACGTGTTATGTCGATGGTTGACTGCGTATTGCTTCTTGTTGACTCTCAAGAAGGCCCAATGCCACAAACTCGTTTTGTGACACAAAAAGCCTTTGCTCGTGGTTTAAAACCAATCGTTATTATCAACAAAGTTGATAAACCAAGTGCGCGTCCAGACTGGGTAATCGATCAAGTATTTGATTTGTTTGATAACCTTGGTGCAACTGATGAGCAATTAGATTTCCCAATCGTTTATGCATCAGGTTTACGTGGTGTAGCGGGTCCAGCTCCTGAAGAACTTGCAGAAGACATGACTCCGTTGTTCGAAACGATTGTAGACATCGTTGAGCCACCAGCAGTTGACGTTGATGGTCCATTCCAAATGCAGATTTCATCACTTGACTATAATAGCTTCGTAGGTGTTATCGGTGTTGGTCGTATTCAACGTGGTTCAGTAAAATTAAACACTCCTGTTACTGTAATTGACAAAGATGGCAATACACGTAACGGTCGTATTTTAAAAATCATGGGTTACCATGGTTTAGAGCGTATTGATGTAGATTCAGCATCTGCTGGTGACATCGTATGTATTACTGGTATTGATGCACTTAACATTTCTGACACGATTTGTGATCCGAAAAATGTTGAAGCATTACCAGCTTTATCTGTAGATGAACCTACAGTATCTATGACTTTCCAAGTAAACAACTCTCCGTTTGCTGGTAAAGAAGGTAAATTCGTAACTTCACGTAACATCCGTGAACGTCTTGATCGCGAATTAATTCATAACGTAGCTTTACGTGTTGAAGATACTGACAGTCCAGACCGTTTCAAAGTATCTGGCCGTGGTGAACTTCACCTTTCAGTTTTAATTGAAAACATGCGTCGTGAAGGTTTTGAAATGGGCGTATCACGTCCACAAGTAATCATCAAAGAAATTGATGGGGAAAGACAAGAACCTTACGAAAACGTAACATTTGACGTTGAAGAACAGCATCAAGGTGCTGTAATGGAACAAATGGGTCATCGTAAAGGCGAGATGACCAATATGGAAGTTGACGGTAAAGGCCGTATCCGTATTGAAGCGACTGTTCCTTCACGTGGTCTTATCGGTTTCCGTTCTGAATTCTTGACCATGACTTCTGGTACAGGGATCATGACTTCAAGCTTCTCGCATTATGGCCCTGTTAAACAAGGTACTGTTGCGAAACGTCAAAACGGTGTGTTGATTTCTATGGTTCAAGGTACTTGCTTGGGCTATGCATTGTTCAGCTTACAAGACCGTGGTCGTTTGTTTGCTAAACCACAGTTAGAAGTTTACGAAGGTATGATCGTGGGTATTAACTCTCGTTCAGATGATATGGTTGTAAACCCAACTAAAGCGAAACAATTAACTAACGTTCGTGCATCTGGTACAGATGATGCTTTAACTTTAGTACCTGCAATTGAATATACGCTTGAACAAGCGCTTGAATTCATTGAAGATGACGAGTTAGTAGAAGTTACTCCAAAATCAATCCGTATCCGTAAGCGTTACCTGACTGAAAACGAACGTAAACGTAACCGTGATAAATAATTTTTCTTAAATGAAAAAGAAAAACCGCTAAATTAATTTTAGCGGTTTTTTATTGAAAGCAAACAAAGCTGAAAATAAGCTTAAATTCATATTTTTCTTGTAAACAAATATGTTATCAAAGTGTGAAATAGCTTTCTTTTTTTGAAAAAAATATTAAATTATCAATATCATGGCGAGTACTATCTAAATGGATAAGAGGCCATTGAAAAAGAAAAATATGATGTGTTCCTCCCCCCAACATCTGGAGATGTTTAGATGAGTATTATTCAAGAATTTAAAGAATTTGCCATTAAAGGCAATATGATGGATTTAGCCATTGGTGTAATTATTGGTGGTGCTTTTGGCAAAATCGTAGACTCTTTAGTAAAAGATATCATCATGCCGCTTATCACTGTAATTACTGGTGGTGGTGTTGATTTCTCTCAAAAATTTATCGTATTAGGTGCAAACCCTAATAATTTACAATCTTTGGATGCCTTACAAAAAGCAGGTATCAACGTATTGACCTACGGTAACTTCCTAACCATTTTAATTAACTTCCTTATTTTGGCTTGGGTTGTGTTCTTAATGGTGAAATTATTAAACAGACTTCGCCGTGATAAGAATGAGCCAGAAGCTCCAGCTGCAACTCCTGAAGATGTGCAATTGTTGCGTGAAATTCGTGATGAGTTGAAAAAGCAAGCTTAAGTAGATTTCAAATAAAAAACGGTACCTAGAGTGCCGTTTTTTATTGATCAATTATTTTTTTTAATTTTAAGTATGGCCCTATATATTGATAAACTTACAATTCGTTTTAACTGGGCATATTGTTAAAGGGGTGAGAATTAATGAATCAGCTATTTGTATATGGCACTTTATGTCCGAATCAAGCTAATGCTCATATTTTAGAACAAATCGATGGTCACTGGACAAAAGCCAGCGTACGAGGCGTGATTCATATTTTAGATTGGGGGCCAGACAAGGGTTTAAAAGCACTTGAGTTAGATTCGCAAGCCGATTGGATAGAAGGTTATGTGTTTAGTACAGAAAAACTTGCTGAAAACTGGCAGATGCTAGATGATTTTGAAGGTTTTCAATACCAGCGTGTCATCGCTGATGTGAAACTAGAGTCGGGTGAATATATTAAAGCCTGGACATATCAAATGGATGCACAGGCTCAATCTTCTGAAAAACCATAATTAAATTAATGGAATCAGCGTAAGCTGCCCATTCGGAATTTAACTTCTAAAAGATGATAGCCAAACTGGCTTTTAATAGGACCTTGCAACACGCGTTCAGCAGCTGTAAAGACAACTTTGTCGATAACAGGTACTAATTGACCTTTTTTAACTTCGCCAAGTTCACCGCCACGTTTAGCTGAATTGCAGGTGGAATATTGCTTGGCAAGTTTGGCAAAGTCTGCACCACTTTGTAGCTTCTTTTTTAGCTGTTCAGCTAAGTCTTTATCTTTGACTAAAATATGTCGGACAATTGCTGTTTGCATGTTGTCTTCCTCCAAAAAATTAAGGCTTTCTCAGCTTTTTAAGTGGTTGGCACTGTGGGCAAAATACACTGGCACGCTGACCGAGTTTTAAATTTTCTAATGGGGTTTCACAGTTAACACACATTTCTCCAGCACGACCATAAGCAAGAAGTGTTTGCTGGAAATAACCATTTTCACCCATAGCATTACTGTAATCGCGTAAAGTTGAGCCACCTAAATCAATTGCCGATTTCAAAATTCGTTTAATCTCGACAACGAGTTTTTCAATTTGTTGCATAGTCAAATCGCCAGCAGGCTGAGCTGGGTGAATGCCTACATTAAATAAGCTTTCAGTTGCATAGATATTGCCTACACCAACCACTACATGATTATCCATGAGTGCAATTTTTATGCCGACAGATTTATTCTTTAGCTTAGAAGCTAAATATTCTGCATGAAAGTCAGTGCTTAAAGGCTCTGGCCCCAAAGTATCTATGAGTTTGCCTTGAGTTTCCGAATTAAGCCAAAGGATGCAACCGAAACGGCGTGGGTCATGGTAACGTAACTGCTGATCTTCAAATTGAATAATCAGGTGGTCATGTTTTCTTAGTTCATCATTTGGTTCGGTGAGACGAAAACTTCCTGACATGCCTAAATGCCAGAGCATTTGATCTTGTTCAAACTCTGCCAAAATATATTTTGAACGTCGATTTAACCCAATAAGACGTTGCCCAACAAGTTTTTGAATATCATCTGGTATAGGCCAGCGTAAGCTAGAGTTGCGGACTTCTACACTTTGAACTTTTTGATTCAATAAGGGAAATAAACTGGTTTTGGTGGTTTCGACTTCGGGTAACTCAGGCATGCCAACTCGCAGAATTAACAGATATACTGGATTAATCAAGTATAACGTGTGGTATGTAATATTTCAGAGAATACTATGTCAGATATTTTACCATTAAGCTGGTTTCAACGAGAAACTTCACAAGTGGCTTATGATTTGATCGGCTGCGTATTGTGTAAGAGGCAGCCTGATGGTCAAGTCATCCGTTGCACAATTAGTGAAACAGAAGCTTATTTGGGCGTTCGAGATAAAGCTTGCCATAGTTACAATGATAAACGAACAGCTCGAACTGAGGTAATGTATGGCCATGGTGGTACGATTTACGTCTATCTAATTTATGGCATGTATGAAATGCTTAATATTATTACTCAAACAGAAGGTGTGCCTGAAGGAGTAATGATTCGGTCTGTATTTTTAAGTAATGCTTCAACAAAAAAAGAATATAAGCTTTTAGCTGGACCGGGCAAACTGACACGTTATTTGGGCATTGACCGTAGTTTAAAAGGTCAGACTTTAGGTGAAGAATCTGGACTATGGATTGAAGCAGCCACTACACAACCAGAAGTTGTTTTAACACCACGTATTGGAATTGACTATGCTGAAGAGGCAAAAGACTGGCCTGAACGGTATTGCTGGAAAGATCATCCTTCGTTAAGTCGATAATCCAAATTTAGAAATCAATTTTTAAATCGTAAAACGAGTGTTCCAGATTTACAACTATGTGGGCCGAATTCAATATCCAGACAAGACACCACTTTTTGTTATGATAACTACAATATAAATAAAGGAAATAAGCATGTCCTTATTACGCTTAGACCGACTTCATTACTGTATTTTGATGAGTATGGGCTGTATTTCTAGTCCAATTGTATGGGCAGAAGACCTAAATTCAGACGTTGCCAAATTGCCTACTTTACATGTGGAAGCAACGCGTACCGATACCACTTACTTACAAACACCTGCTTCAGTTTTTCGAGTAGATGCACCTCAAGCTGATAGCTCTTCACAAGTCAATTTAACTGAAGTTGTCAAAGGTATACCGAGCTTACAGATTCGTAATCGTGAAAATTATGCGCAAGATTTACAGTTATCCATGCGTGGTTTTGGTGCACGTTCTACTTTTGGTGTCCGAGGCATTCGCCTTTATGTGGATGGTATTCCCGCTACTATGCCAGATGGACAAGGCCAAACGTCTAATATTGATTTAAGTAGTCTCGACCATGTCGAAGTTCTAACAGGACCTTTTTCTTCACTTTATGGAAACTCATCGGGCGGGACAATTTTAACTTCTACTAAAGAAGGACAAGGGAAAGACTCAATTGAGCTGAGCTATTCGGGTGGGAGTCACGATAAAAGCCGAGCAGGAATTGTGCTACAAGGTGGAGCAAAGGGTGCGAATGAACCAAGTTATATTATTAGTTCATCGTACTTCGATACCGACGGTTACCGAGAACATAGTGGTGCAGAAAAAGTATTAAATAATGCAAAGCTCAGTTGGAATCTTGATGATGGTAGTAAAATCAACTGGGTGACTAACTATGTCAAAATTAATGCAGACGATCCGCAAGGCTTAACGCATGACCAGTGGAATGCGAACCCAAAGCAACAAGTGCCTTTTTTAAAGCAATTTAATGTCCGTAAAGACATTGAGCAAACCCAAACAGGGGTGACATGGTCTAAGCCAATTAATGATAAAAATGAACTCTATGCCATGGCATATTTAGGTAATCGACAAGTCACTCAGTATCAATCTATACCTAAATCGACACAAGATGCCAGTATTAATCATGCCGGTGGCGTGATTGATTTCGAACGTAATTATTATGGTGCTGATTTCCGTTGGACAGGTAAAGAACTACTTCCAAATACCACTGTAAGCCTCGGTGTTGCACTTGATGCGATGGATGAAGACCGTAAAGGGTATGAAAATTTTAACTTGGTAAACGGCCAACCTTCTTATGGTGTTAAAGGTAAATTACGTCGTGATGAAGATAATACTTTGTGGAATATTGATCCATATTTACAAGCTTCATGGCAGTTCTTACCAACATGGCGTTTAGACACAGGTATTCGCTACAGCAATGTGCATTACAAATCTAAAGATAACTATTTAAGTAATGGCGACGATAGCGGGAAGACCGATTACGATAAAGTTTTACCTTCTGCTGCTTTAAGCTGGCAAATTTTACCTGAGCTCATGGCATATGTAAGTTATGCCAAAGGGTTTGAAACACCAACCTTTACTGAATTGGCATATCAAACTGATACGACAAAGCCAGGTTTTAATTTTGACTTAAAACCATCGACCAGTGATACCTATGAGGCTGGCTTAAAATCACAAAACCAATTAGGTGATTTTACTCTGGCAGTTTTTCAAACTAAAACCAAAAATGACATTGTTTCAGCAGGAAGCTCAAACGGACGTTCAACCTTCCGTAACGCAGATAAAACTTTGCGTGAAGGAGTAGAGTTCGCATGGAACAAAAAGTTGTGGAGAGATTTAACAGCAACTGCAAGCTATGCCTATTTAGATGCAACTTTTGATGCTGATATTTCAGCTTTGGGAAATATTGCTCAAATTCCATCAGGAAATGCGATTCCGGGTATTGCTAAAAATCAGGCTTTTGTCTCTTTAGCTTGGCAACCGAGCCACGGCATATATGGTGGTGTAGATGTACAGTATATGGACAAAGTATACGTGAATGATACCAACAGTGACGCAGCGCCGAGCTACAGTGTAACTTCAGCAAATATTGGTTATGCATGGGATCTTGGCGACTGGAAAGTCAAAAGCTTTGCTCGTGTAGATAACTTGTTTGATAAAAATTATGTAGGTTCAGTGATTGTGAATGACGGTAATGACCGTTACTTTGAACCCGCTGATGGGCGTAACTGGAGCGCAGGTTTACGTGTAATTAAACAATTCTAGGAATTTAAAATGGCAAAATTATTTGAAACGGTTAATTTTGATTCGCTACAACTGGTCAATAGAATTGTAATTGCCCCAATGTGCCAATATTCGGCAACGGATGAAGGCGAAATTACTTATTGGCATGAGCAGCAATGGGCAAATTATGCTTTGTCTGGGGCTGGTCTATGTATTGTGGAAGCTACTGCTGTACAAGCGGAAGGTCGAATTAGTTATGCGGATCTTGGACTTTGGAATGATCAGCAACGTGACCAGATCAAAACTTTATTAGGGAAAGTTAAAACACTTTCTCCTATGCCATTTGGAATTCAGTTAGCGCATGCTGGACGTAAAGCATCGACTGAAAAGCCTTGGTTGGGTAAGGGACAAATTGCAGAAAATCAGCCACATGGCTGGCAAACAGTTGCTCCAAGTACAAGTACCTTTTCAGTTCACGATGCAGCGTCACATGCATTAACAATAGATGAAATTAAACAAGTTCAACAAGACTTTGCTGCTGCGGCAAAACGTGCAGTTGAAGCTGGCTTTGAGCTAATTGAAGTACATGCAGCACATGGTTACTTGTTGCATCAATTTTTATCGCCAATTGCCAACCAAAGAACGGATGAATATGGCGGTTCTTTAGAAAACCGTATGCGTATGACACTTGAAGTACTTCAAGCAATTAAACTCGCGGTTCCTGAAGGCTATCCAGTAGGAGTACGTCTATCTGCAACTGACTGGATGGATGGTAACGAACAGTGGGATATTGAATCTACGGTTGGTTTATCAAAAGCTTTAGAGCAGCTAGGCGCGGCCTATATTCATGTGTCTAGCGGTGGTTTACATGAACATCAAAATATTACCATTGGAGCGGGCTACCAAGTTCCATTTGCAGAACAGGTTAAGAAGCATGTGTCTATTCCTGTGATTGCAGTAGGACTGATTACCGAGCCAGAACATGCTGAACAAATTTTAGAAAATCAGCAAGCGGATGCAATTGGCCTTGCTCGTGCTATGTTATATGACCCGCGTTGGCCGTGGCATGCAGCCGCTACACTAGGAGCAAAAGTTAAAATTGCCCCTCAGTACTTGCGTTGTCAGCCACATGGCTTAAAACAGCTTTTTGATTCTTTTTAGTTTATCAGCGGGCAAATTAAGATTTGCCCGTTTTTTTATTTTGAGATGAGTGAGGGAACATTCTGTGGTTTTTCAGGTAATTTTACCAATCTTACTTTTGTTGTTGATAGGGTACTGTAGTGTCCTTATTAAATTGGTAACACCTGAGCAGATAAAAGCCCTGAGTGCATTCGTTATTAAAATTGCTCTTCCTGCATTTTTAATTCAGTCTTTAGCCAATAAAAACTTACAAGAGATTTGGCATCCAGCTTATTTTATTGCTTATGGTGGTGGCTCTTTAATCTTGTTTACTCTGGCTTTTATCATTTATCGAAAGTTTTTTAAGAATAGCCTAACCCATAGCGCCGTCATTTCTATGGGGGCTTCTATGTCGAATACAGGCTTTATGGGTACGGCTATTTTGACTATGCTCATGGGTAGCCACGCTGCAATCTATATTTCTTTAACCTTAATTATTGAAAACTTATTAATTGTGGCTTTAATGCTCATTTTGGCTGAAGCCGGTTTGCATCAACAACAGCAACTTTTACCACTTCTTAAAAAGACTTTTATTAACTTACTTAAAAACCCTGTAATTATTGCAATTCTGGTTGGAATGAGCTGTATTTTACTCGGTATTCATCTACCTTCAAAACTTGCTCAAGCCTTAGAACTGTTAGGAAAGACAGCCTCGCCATTAGCACTATTTGCTATTGGCGGCAGCTTGGTTGGTATTGGTATTGGTATTACTGCCGTGAATTTACAAAGTTTATTGTTGGCTGGGTTTAATGTCATTCTCATGCCAGTTGTGATTTTTGGGTTGTTCCTTTTATTACCAAACGTCAGTCAAGAGATGTTATATGCTGGAACATTAATTGCGGCACTGCCGATGCCAATTGCTTTTGGTATTTTTGGGCAAGCATACGGTTTAAATGAAAGGGCATTAACACCTTTGATGATAAGCACCATTATTGGTTTTATTGGAGTAAGTGGGCTTATCGCTTTGTGGTGGTAAAAGAAAAGCCCCATGCGGGGCTATTGTTTCTTTACTATTTTTTAGATGCTGGCTGTGTAGGGGCAGCTGCAGCTTGTTTATTCTTCTCAGCAATAATCTTTTCGACTGAAGCTAAAGATTCTCTAGCGTTAGGAACATTTTGGTTAGCAAGCTCAGTAAAAATCTGTTTTGCTTGAGGCAAGTTTTGAGGAATGATATTTCCATTTGCCATCATGGTCGCTAAAGCCATAGATGCTGGCGCATAACCTTTTTGGGCGATCGCTTGTAATGCTTCAATGCCTTGGCGTTTCATTAGCGGGTTTTTATTTTCAACCCCTTGGCTAATATCATAAAGTGCTTTGACCTGAATAGCAGGGTAGTTTCCTTTTCTAATCAAAGGCGCTAGCTTTTGTAAAGCAATTTGATGAGATTGAGGCTTTTTCTGTGCAAATAAAATGGTCGCAATTTTTACCGTTGCATCATCAGAGCCTTGAGCTGATGCTTTTTGTACATATTGGCTAAATTTATTACTGTCTTTTGCAACGCCTAATTCACCAGTTTCATAAATTTGCGCAAGTCTATAACTGGCCTGAGCATAGCCCTTATTCGAGGCATCCTCATAATATTTCAGAGCTTTAGCGTTATCTTTTGCCGTACCTTGTCCCATTTGCGTCATATAGCCTAAGTTATAGATCGCTTGAGCATTTCCTGTCTGTGCAAGGCGCTGGATTTCTTGAAAGGCAGCGGGATAATTTTTTGCTGCATACAGTTGTTCTGCCTGTTTAAAGACATCATTTTTTGCCGCAGATGCTGTACTGTCTGCCGCAAAAATGGACGAACTTGAAATGGCGATTAGGCTGGCGATGAGTAATTTTTTCATTTCTTTTTAACCTTTTACTTCGTAGCTACATCATTCCGTCGATGTATTGAATCAACTCAACTTCTCATCATAAATAGTGGTGGATGAAAGTAAACAGCCGATTTGTATATAAAACGATGTCTATAAAGCAAACTGTGGAGAAAAATGATATGCCACTCTGGCTAAGAGAGTGGCATATAGACTTATTTTACTGACTTAAGTAATGCTTCAATTTGTTTTGCATCACTTGGTACACCTGAGATTCTTTGTCCATCTTGCAAGAACAATGTTGGTGTTCCATCGATATTTAATTTTTGACCTAAAGCAATATTCTTTTGAATTGGGCTTGAGCAACTTTTGCTATTAGTCGGCAATTTGCGGTTAAGCATATAATTGGTCCAAGCTTCAGACGGGTTCTTTGAACACCAGATTTGGTTTGAAACTTTTTCAGCATTTGGGTGCAAACTGGTCAGTGGGTATAAGAATACATATACCGTTACGTTATCTACCCCAACCATGTTTTGTTCTAGACGTTGGCAGTAAGGGCAATCAGGATCACTGAAAATATAAAGAGTACGTTCCCCTTTACCTTTTACATATTTAATCGCCTGATTTAGTGGTAGGCTTTTAACATCAATTTTACCCAATTCGGCAATTCGTTCTTCTGTCATATTTTTTTGTTGTTTGATATCAACTAAATTGCCTACAAAGAAGTATTTAGCATCTTGATTGGTATAAACAATACGACCGCTTGTATACACTTCATAAATACCTTGCACAGGTGATTGATAAACACCCTTTACAGGTAAATCTGGATAATTTGTCTTCAGATTTTGTTCAAGTGTTTTTACATCAGCATGAGCAGAACCGAAAAAAGCCAAACTTAACATGAGTGTGGCAAGTTTAGTTTTCATATTTTTTCTCTTAGATTTCAACCTCGATTATGATGGCATAGAAAAATTAAAAAATTGATGCCCTAATTAAATGAATTTATTAGAATTTTGTATCTATAAAAAAGCCCGTAGGGGTATCCACGGGCTTTTTATTTGCTAAATATAATTATTGTGGTCTAGCAACATCACCACTTAAAGCTTCTGGCAAATCGAGAACTTGAAGACCAAGTTCTGCTAGAGCAGCAGGTTTCGCAACAACCAATGCAATATATCCGTCAGTGGTTTGTGTACTATTTACCACTTCAATATCATTATTTAATTGAGTTGCTGGAGCCGGTGCTTCACCTGTGCCTTGAATTAAATGTAACCAGTGTTTTGGTTTTGCTTTAAACCAAAGACGCGCCACAATTTCCTGACCTAAATAACAGCCTTTATCGTAATTGACGCCTTCACGTTGATGTAAACGTAATTCTTGTGGTTGGAACTCATGTTCAGTTGCTTGAGCAATCCATGCTTGCCCCGTCATGATGGCTTGTTTTTGCCATTCGGAAACATCAGTTTCTGTAGAACTAAACTCAGTGTGTCCATTTACAACTTTTGGAAACACAGTGCCTTGTTCACTTAAGGTCATTTTTGAAAATGCACCATATTTTTTAATATGCTTAGCGAACTCTTCAGCTTGATCTTGAGTAACAACAATCTCAAAACTTTCAGCGTTAATCTTTTTTAGCCATAGGCCAAAGTGAATACGACCTTTAAGATCACAAATGGCTGTATAGCGTGTTTCATTTTCAGCTAAACGCTCAGTATCGACAGTCACTTGGCCTTGTAAAAACTTCTGTGCATCTACACCGTTTAATGCATATGAGGAGAAAGCGAGCAGACTCATGATTAATCTCAAATTCAATATGTTTCTTTATGATTGCTGACTATTTTGCTCCATTTTTATCAAAAAATCAGCCTTAGTTTTCGTAATTTAGTTTTGTCAGAAACTGATGGTATAAATGGAAAAACACCAAAAATATACGTTAAAAGAAATTCTACGGTTTAAGCTATTAAGCACAATTTTTATAACCTAAATGGACTTAAAACAAGGAGAATATAATGGCAACAGGTACAGTAAAATTACATCGTGTATTTAAAGCACCCGCTGAACGGGTTTATCGTGCTTTTCTCGACCCAGATGCTTTAGTGAAGTGGATGGCACCCCACGGTTTTACTGCGAAAATTCATAGTTTTGATTCAAATGTAGGTGGCTCATACAAAATGAGTTTTACCAACTTTTCGACAGGATCAACACATTCATTTGGGGGAACTTATGTCGAACTCATTCCAAATGAATTAATTCGTTATAACGACCAATTTGATGATTCAAATTTACCTGGCACTATGCAGGTGACTATTATATTAAAAACCGTATTAGTAGGTACAGAGGTGCATATTACCCAAGAAGGAATACCGGAAGTTATTCCTGTAGAGGCGTGTTATTTAGGATGGCAGGAGTCTTTGTCGTTATTAACACTGTTAGTAGAAGCCGAAATCCCAGATCAGTAATCGCCTTTT
Organism: Acinetobacter sp. ABJ-A23_2; assembly: GCF_044538765.1. NCBI lineage: Bacteria > Pseudomonadati > Pseudomonadota > Gammaproteobacteria > Moraxellales > Moraxellaceae > Acinetobacter > Acinetobacter sp. ABJ-A23_2. The sequence goes on along the minus strand of NZ_JBIUCP010000006.1, from coordinate 17,223 downwards.
AAAATTTTAAACATCCTAAAGAAAAAAGTGAGTAGAGAACTACTCACTTTTTTCTTTTTTAATTACGCTTAAAAGAGAACAAAATATTAAAGTTGATGAGGCCCAAACAATGAGGCTGTCTAGTGAGAAAAAGAGATGGAAATACACATTAAAAGAATTTATGAACATGTAAGTACCAATGATGGAAAACGAATATTAGTTGATCGGCTATGGAGTCGAGGGATAAGTAAAGAAAATGCCCATTTAGATTTATGGTTAAAAGAAATAGCCCCCTCGACTGAACTGCGTAAGTGGTTTCATGCAGAGTCCTTAGAGCATTGGAGTGAGTTCAAACAGCGCTATTTAAAAGAACTAGAATCAAACCCAGCAGTTAAAGAGTTACAAGACATTGTGTCCAAGCATAAAGTTACTCTTTTATATTCGGCAAAAGATGTGGAGCATAACCATGCGATTATTTTAAGAGACTATTTATTAGAGAAAGAGAGGAAATGAATATATAAATTTTTTTTTGGTAAAAGTCTTTTATTTAAAACTTTAAAAAATGAGTCATATCTCGCATAATATACTTTTTGAGATTTTTTTATGTCTTTACCAAATTGCCCAAAATGCCAATCAGAATATACCTATCAAGACGGCGACTTATTAATTTGCCCTGAATGCTCACATGAGTGGAAGGAAGGGGAAGCTTCAATTGCTGATGAACAAGAAGTCATTAAAGATGCAAATGGTAATGTCTTGGCAGATGGTGATAGTGTCACTGTGATTAAAGACTTAAAAATTAAAGGTTCATCTTCGGTTGTTAAAGTGGGAACAAAAGTAAAAACAATTCGTTTAGTTCCCGATGCAAGTGATGGCCATAATATTGATTGCAAAATTGATGGTATTGGTCAGATGAAATTAAAATCTGAATTTGTAAAAAAAGCTTAATTTGTTAATTTTAATTACATTTCGGTAGAGGTACCCATCAAGCCTCTACCTTTTTTAACTTTCAACATCCTTATAATTTTATTACGATAATGTATAAAAAGTAGACTACCCAAAGTTACACAGCTCATTTATATTGTCATCAATAACAAATAACTTTCGTCCAGAATAATAACGAAAGTCATACCCACACCAACAAAAAAACGAGGTTCTTATGGCAGGATGGTACGAGATTTCACAAGCGAATGATGGACAATATCGCTTTGTACTCAAGGCTGGTAATGGCGAAATTATTTTAAATAGTGAGCTATATAAAGCGAAAGCATCAGCAGTCAATGGTATTGAGTCAGTTCAAAAAAATAGTGGTGACGATGGGCGATATGATCGTTTAACTGCAAAAAATGGGAAACCTTACTTCAATTTAAAAGCTGCAAATCATCAAATTATTGGTACGAGTCAGTTCTATGCCAGTGAAGCATCACGCGATAAAGGAATTGAGTCGGTAAAAACCAATGGATCTTCGGCAACCATTAAAGACTTAACGGTTGAGGCGTAAAAATTAAATGTAAAAAAAGCAGCTTCTAAAAGCTGCTTTTTTATTTATGTATTTATTAACGTGCTAATTTAGCTAAAAGTTCTTCTTTAGTTAAATTGCTCGCTTCAGCATCGCGGCGACCTTTATATTCAAACGTACCAGCATCAAGGCCTTTTTCACCAATCACGATACGGTGTGGAATACCCATTAACTCAAGGTCAGAGAATTTAACGCCCGGACGTTCGTTACGGTCATCAAGTAATACATCAAAACCTTGAGCTTGAAGTTCTGCATAAAGTGCTTCAGCGGCTTCAAGCGTACGAGGTGATTTGTGCGCATTCATTGGAACAATTGCGATTTCAAAAGGTGCAATCGCTTGAGGCCAAATAATACCTTTGTCATCGTAGTTTTGTTCAATTGCAGCTGCAACTACACGGGTTACACCAATACCGTAACAACCCATCGTTACAGTAAATGGTTTGCCATCTTCACCCAAAACTTTACAGCCTAAAGCTTCAGAATACTTAGTACCAAGCTGGAAAATATGACCAACTTCAATACCGCGTTTAATTTGTAGTGTACCTTTACCATCTGGAGATGGGTCGCCTTCAACCACATTACGCAAATCAAAGACTTCAGTAATTTGGGCATCACGTTCCCAGTTTACGCCGACAGCGTGTTTGTCAGCTTCATTTGCACCAGCAACGAAGTCAGAAAGAACAGAAGCAGCACGGTCAACAATTACAGTGATACCTTTTTCAACTAAACCTTGTGGACCTGTAAAGCCAGCAGTTAAGCCAAATGCTTGAAGTTGCTCTTCTGTTGCAAACGTAAGAGGAGCCGCAACTAAAGGATGTTTCTCAGCTTTAATTTCATTGAGTTCGTGATCGCCACGTAAGAATAGGGCAACGACAGGTACATTACCTTTTTCGTCTGCAATACCTTGAACCAATAACGCTTTTACTGATTGTTTCGGATCAGCATTTAAGAACTGGCATACATCAGCAATTGTTTTTTGGTTTGGTGTTTCAACCAACTTAAATTCTTGTGCAGGCGCTGCGCGTTCACCTACTAAAACAGCCTCAGCCATTTCAACGTTTGCTGCATAATCAGATTCAGTTGAAAATGCGATGTCATCTTCACCACTTGAAGCCAATACATGGAACTCATGTGAAGCTGAACCACCAATCGAGCCAGTATCTGCTTGAACTGGGCGGAAGTCTAAACCTAAGCGAGTAAAAATACGGCTATAAGTGTCGTACATCACATCATAAGTTTCTTGTAATGATTCTTGAGTTGCATGGAAAGAATAAGCATCTTTCATAATGAACTCGCGTGAACGCATTACACCAAAACGTGGACGAATTTCATCACGGAATTTGGTTTGAATTTGATAGAAATTTACAGGAAGCTGTTTATAACTTTTTAGCTCGTTACGTGCTAAATCCGTGATTACTTCTTCATGTGTAGGACCAAGCACAAACGGGTTGTCGTGACGGTCTTTGAAGCGTAATAATTCAGGGCCGTATTGTTCATAACGACCTGATTCTTCCCACAAGCTAGCGGGTTGAGTCACGGGCATGAACACTTCCATAGCACCTGAACGATTCATTTCTTCACGAACAATCGCATCAACTTTTTTAAGCACACGTGTTCCCATCGGCAGCCATGTATATAAACCAGATGCCAATTTACGAATCATCCCCGCACGTAACATGAGCTGATGTGAAATCACTTCAGCATCGTTTGGGGTTTCTCTCAACGTTGCAAATAAAAAGCGGCTTGCGCGCATGGAAAAAGTCCTAAAAAAGTTAAGCGTTATAAAAACGCAGATTATACGATAGTTGCTGCATTATGACATGAATCGTCGAGTTTGACGCAGCATAAAGTTTTTCAAGTCATCCAGATAAGTGAAAATGACGGGTACTACTACAAGAGTCAACAGGGTAGAGGTTATTACGCCACCAATAACAGCATGGGCCATTGGCGCACTTTGTTCTCCGCCTTCACCCAAACCTAAAGCTAATGGAACCATACCCATGACCATCGCACTTGTGGTCATTAAGATTGGGCGTAAACGGGTTTTACCTGCTTGTAAAATAGCTTCATAACGACTTTCCCCATGTTCCATGGACTTTTTAATAAAGTCGATAAGTAAAATCGCGTTTTTGGTTACCAGCCCCATGAGCATAATGATGCCAATAATTGAAAATAGGTTTAGGGTACTTCTAAACAAGAAGAGGGCAAGAAATACCCCAATCAATGACAATGGTAAAGATGCCATAATCGCAGCAGGGTGAATAAAACTATTAAACTGAGAACCCAAAACAATATAAATAAATACAATGGAAAGCGTAATAGCAGTTAATGCATAACCTGCGGACTCGGCCATGTCGGCATTGGCACCTTGGGTGTTGAAGGTATAACCAGCAGGCAATTTAAATGCTTTTTGCATTTTATCGATGTCTTTACCGATATCCCCACTTGGGCGTCCTGACGTATTGGCTTGGATGAGTACTTCGCGCTCAAGATCACGTCGATTAATTTGTGATGCACCGAGTTTTTCCTCGGTTGTTGCTACTGCACTCAATGGAACTAATATTGGTTGTCCGTTTGCACCAGTTTTGTTTGAGTTGAGATATAAATTTTGCACATCCTGAGGAAGCATGCGTTTGTTTTCATTTAATCGAATATTAACGTCATAAGTTTCGCCGTCACGATCTTCCCAAGTTGTGACATTGTCGCCCGCGATTAATGGACGAATTGCATTGGCAACTTGAGAAACAGACAGCCCTAAGTCACTTGCCAGTACACGGTTAATATGAACCCCTAAAGTGGGTTTTGGTTCTTTTAATGAGCTTTCTAAATCGACCACACCTTTAATTTTGCCCATTTCAGTCATAAATCGATTTGAAATTTTTTGAAGTTCATTCAGGTCAGTCCCTTTAATTGAAATCATGATTGGCTTTTGACCACCAGAAACTGAATCTTGAGCAGCAGCAACGGAGGTAACATGAATACCCGCTACTGTTTGCAAACGATCACGGAACTCATTGTTGAGCGTTGTTAAGTCTGAACTACGTTCTTGTTTTGGTTTTAAAGTCACCCCTAAACCAGCATGGTTTTTACCAGCATCTATTGTGCTATTTACAACCCCGTAGGTAGAAACAACATCGGGGAATTGTCTAATAATTTGGTCGACTTGATGTAACTTAGCTTGGGTATATTCTAAAGAAGCATCGACGGGCGTTTCGAACTGAATACGAATTTCGCCTTTATCTGGGACTGGTACAAATTCGGTTCCAATCAATTTAGATAAACCTAAGGCAGCGACGAGTGAAGCAATCGCAATAATGACTGTAATGAAACGAAAGCGTAGGGCAAGCTTCAACAGCTTTTCATAAATATGGGTAAGGCCATCTAATAATTTAGAAATATGATTAAAGAAACGTTGTAGTCGACTTTCTTTTTTCTTTACCGAGTCTTTCCAATGCGCTGAAAGCATCGGGTCGAGTGTAAAACTGATAAACATAGAAATGAGAACAGCTGTACTTACAGTTACGCCAAACTGGTAGAAGAAACGGCCAATTAAACCACCCATGAAAGCAACAGGTAAAAATACCGCAACAATGGTAAGCGTGGTTGCGAGTACTGCTAATCCAATTTCTTTGGTGCCTTCTAAAGCTGCGGTGACATGGTCTTTGCCGAGCTCTGTATGTCTAACAATGTTTTCTCGAACTACAATCGCGTCATCAATTAACAGACCGATACTCAGTGACAGGGCTAACAGCGTCATCATGTTAATACTAAAACCAAAAGCCCAAATGAACGTTAATGTTCCTAGCAAGGTAATGGGTAAAGTTAAACCTGTAATGACGGTAGAACGGAAAGAACCTAAAAAGAGTAAAACAATTAAAACTGCTAAGCCTGCCCCTTCAAGAATGGTACGAACAACGTCTTTAATTGAAGCGCGAATACCTTTGGAGCTGTCTGCCACGACTTTATAATTTAAACCCGCAGGCATTTGAGCTTTTAGCTTCTCTAAAGTTTGGTAAGTTTTATCGACGACTTGAATTACATTGGCATCTGAACTTTTTAAAATATCGATAGAGACTGCGGTTCTTCCATTATAAAAAGCACTGGATTGTAGTTCGGCTTGAGTATCTTCAACAGTTGCCACTTGTTTTAGAAAAATAGGGGAGCCATTTTTATTGGCAATGACCAAATCACCAAAGCCAAAAGGATGAATAACTTTTGATTGAATCTGTACCACGAGTTCAGAATTCTTTTGCTGTAAGGTTCCTGCAGGAACTTCTATGTTTTCATTTTTTAGCGTGTTAATAACCTGATCAATGCCAATACCGTAGCTTTGCAATTGTTCAGGATGAACTTTAATCCGAATTTGACGTTTAGCGTCACCTAGTAAGTTGACATTACCTACACCAGAAACGGTTTTAAGCTGAGGCACAATTTTTTTATCTACATATGAACTTAATTGAGCCAAGCTCATCGTATTCGATTCGAATACCACCGACATAATTGGGCTAGATGAAGGATCGTAGCGTTGCACAATCGGAGTATCAATTTCATCACGAAATTGAGCGATAACAGGAGCAATTTTGTCGCGGACATCTTGGGCAGCAATTGCTGAAGAGGTATCAAGATTAAACTCAGCAATGACCATCGAAGACCCTTCACTTGAACGTGAAGTAATTTGTTTAATGCCCGAAATGGTATTAATTTGGTCTTCGAGTTTTTTGGTAATATCAGACTCAACCGCTTCAGGTGAAGCACCAGCATATTGCGTAGTGACGACTACAAATGGGAAATCTACATTAGGAAACTCTTCAACCGTCATGCGTTTCCAAGAGGCTAACCCAAGTACCATTAAGCACAGCATCATCATAATGGTAAAAACGGGGTACTTCACACTGATTCGGGTAAACCACATAAGCTATTTGCTACCTTATTTATTTTTTTCGGCTGTAAGCATCACTTTTTTATCGATATCAGTATCTTCAAACTGGATACGACTTACTTGATCTGTACTTTGTAAACCTTGTACCAAAGCAATGTTTTCATTGTAACGTTGCTCAATTACCCGAATCTTGACCTTTTGAATAGTCTGATTGCGTATTACCCATACGAAAGGATCTTGTTGCAGGTTTTGAATACTATCTAAAGGAATGGTTTGTCCTTGATTGCGATCACTTTGCAAAATAATGCCATTAATGAATGCACCGATACTTAATGAATCAATCGCTTCTTTAGGAGCCGCAAAGAATTCAATTTGACGACTATCTTGGTCTGCTACAGGTGAGACTCGAGTCAGTATGGCATGTAATTGTTTTGAATTACCCTGAATCTGATATTGAATAGAACTACCGACTTTTAGTGCAGATTGTTGCTCAATAGGAAACTTTGCCTGTATTTCTAATTGATCAGGATTAACGATTTCAAATAGTGTTTGCCCAACAGATACAGTCTGTCCCGGTTCAACTTGTCGTTTAGTAATCACACCTGAAATAGGACTCGTAATGATACCGTCCCGATCAGCTTTTTTAGCAATATCAACATTGGCTTGTTGCGCTCTAACACTTTCAAGTTGACCCTTATAATCTACTTGACTCTGTTCAAAATCCACACGGGCAATAAAGCCTTGATTGAGTAATCTTTGTTTTCGATTCATTAAATTACGTGCGAGCTCTGCTTGTGCCTGAGCAGAAGCAAGATTAGCTTCTGCCTGAGCTAAACGTGCAGCATTGTCTTGATTATTTAACCTGACTAATACTTGGCCTTTTTGTACTTTTTGACCTACATTTGCATTAACGGATGTTGCTGTCGCACTGACTTGAGCTTGAATAGAACTTTGCTGTACTGCGCGAATAGTTCCTGTAAAAGCAGTTTGAGCAGCAAGCGAACCTTGTTTTACAGAAATTAAATCTTGAGGAATGAGTTCAATTTTTTTAGGTTCAGATGCTGTTGTTTTTGGTGCTTCTTGCTGATGACATGCAGCCAAAATCAAACTCAGGCTGATCAAGCTTAATTTAAAAATAGTAGAAGGGGTGAGATGCGTTGTGCGCATACAGCATCATCCTGTAATTCAAATTTTATTTTGCCCCTATTCTTGATAAAGCTGTGCGCTTATTCAAGCTTTTTTAAACGTTCGATAATATTTTCATACTCTTTGTTAGTGCGGTTATAATTTTTTGAAAGTATTTCAAGTGTTTGTTTAACTTTTAAAATGTTAACTAGATTATTTTCAATCAAAGTTTTATGCCTTTCAGGAACTTTTTCACCTTTACGAAAATATTCCATTTCCTGTCGTTTAAATAAAATTTTGTCTTGTTGTAACTGATTGAGTTGTTCTTGCTGATAATTCATTTGTTTTTTTATGGCCAATAAAGCTTGGTCTCTTTTAATCACCGCAGTTTTACTATTGCTATATGCTTTTTTTAACTTGTTATCTTCTTCTCTGTATCGAGCTGATAATGCACGCTGAGAGGATTGGTTTAAATCAGCCTCTGAATTATAGGGATGATTTCTTTTAATGACCTGCATATTTTGATCGAGTGCTTCATATCCATAGCGGATATGAGCTGGGGTTACAGATGTGCTGATATTGGCAATGCCATGTTGATCATAATAGCGATACCAGACAGCTTTAGGAGCATCATTTGCAGCTAAAGTTGGGGAAGATAAAAACAGTGCCCCGCAGGAGGCAATGCCTATAAATACAGACAAGCAGTTCCTATAAAAGGCGTATTTCACCCGCTTATTCATAAAATTCCCCAAAAAAGAAAGCTAAGCCACTTATTTTTAAATAGTTAATCTTAAATATATTAGTTATTATTTAACTGAATAAAAATATTAATATTATAAAAAAAATGATAATTTTTTCGAAAGTGTGATGAGGTTAAAAGTTATTGTTTATAAATGAGAAAGTAGACAAAAACCTTTCATTGAAAATAGAAGTATAGATATGTTAAAAATGCGTATAAATCTGTAAAAACAAATTTAAGTTAAATTGCATTTATATTTTATGTTATGGGGATGGAAGATTAAATGGAAGATGCGTTCCAAAATCTGAAAGTAATGGTTATTGATGACTCAAAAACTATTCGCCGTACAGCAGAAACATTATTGCAACGTGAAGGTTGTGAAGTGATTACTGCTGTCGATGGATTTGAAGCTTTATCTAAAATTGCTGAAGCTAATCCAGATATCGTTTTTGTAGATATCATGATGCCTCGTTTAGACGGTTATCAAACTTGTGCTCTGATTAAGAACTCTCAAAGTTATCAGAACATTCCCGTTATCATGCTCTCTAGTAAAGATGGTCTATTTGATCAGGCAAAAGGGCGTGTGGTAGGTTCAGATGAATACTTGACGAAACCATTTAGCAAAGATGAATTGCTAAATGCGATTCGTAATCATGTAAGTTCATAATTAAGTAATTTAAGGGCAAAGAAATGGCACGTATTCTTATTGTTGATGACTCACCAACAGAAACTTATCGTTTTAGAGAAATTCTAACCAAGCATGGCTATGATGTACTTGAAGCATCTAATGGTGCAGATGGTGTAACTTTGGCAAAAGCAGAACAGCCTGACTTAGTGTTAATGGATGTTGTAATGCCTGGTGTAAATGGCTTTCAGGCAACACGTCAGATTACTCGTGATGAAGACACTAAGCATATTCCAGTGGTTATTGTGAGTACTAAAGATCAGGCAACTGACCGAGTATGGGGCAAACGTCAAGGCGCGCTTGATTACTTGATTAAGCCGATTGAAGAAAAGCAATTGATCGATGTAATTAAACAATTTCTAAATTAACTCATCCATTCATAAAAACATAAATGGCGGGATCTAGACCCGTCTTATAGGATCGAGTATGGCCGCGAACGGATTTATCGAGTTACTTCGTTTGTCTAAACGAGGTAACAAGAATTACGCTTCAGTCCAAAATGAAGCAGAGCGATGGTCAGGAATTGCTTTTGAAATGAGAGGGCAATACTTCGTCGCACCACTTGGGGAAGTGTCAGAAGTAATCTATCCACCAAAATATACACCTGTTCCAAATACCCAAAGTTGGGTAAAGGGGTTGGCAAATATTCGGGGAAGATTACTTTCAGTTTCTGACTTGGCACATTTTATTTCAGGGCAACGAAGTTCATTTTCGGCTGCCCAAAAAGTGTTATGTATTAGCCATCACGACCAATATGTGGGGTTGGTTGTTGATCAGGTCTTGGGGATCCAACACTTTAATAAAAAAAGCTTTTTTTCTCAAAGTTTAAACTTGGAGGAAAATTTAAAAGAATATTGCCAAGGTTATTTTCACCAGCACAATCAGCACTGGCATGTCTTTTTATTTAGTCGATTATTGCAAAACCCACATTATATGAATGCATCGACAAAATTTATAAACTAATTTTTATGCTGTTAATAAACAGCGTATTTTTCTGGGGAGAAGCTGTATGGGCTTTAAACTTAAAAAGAAAAGTGGCAATCGTGGTGTAAACGAAAAATCGAATGTCAACTTTGTTGCGAAAATCCAGTCACAAATTGACCAATATGCCAGTTTATTTGGGGAAAGTAAAAAGTCCAAGCCTATCCTTTATGTAGCGTCTGCATGTTTAGTATTAGCTTCAACTTCGCTCGCTTATTTATTTTATAGTGTACCTCGACATAACGAATTAACCCGTAGTATGGGTGAGTTACGTTTATTATCACAAACGATTTCTAGACAGGCTACGGAAGCAACAGCTTCTGGTTCGCCTCAAGCGATGAAAGACTTAATTGAATCGCGTCAAGTTTTCGCCAAAAATATCAAAAATGTCGAAAATATTTATGGCACATCTTCAAAAGAGTATAAGAAAGTAGCGACTCTGTGGAAATCTTTGTCTTATGACGTTGATTTGATTTCATCACAACAGAACGTAATTAACCAGTTATATAATATGAATATCTCGATTAGTGATTCTATTCCTGAGATTCAAGCTGAATATAACTTGATGGTTGATAAGATGGTCCGTGAAAAAGTACCAAGTAGTCAGGTCGTGATTGCTAAAAACCAGGTATTTATTGCGGAACGTATTTTGCGTTCTATTAACTCCGTTTTCGTTGGTACAGAGAACTCTGAAAACTCAGCGCATGACTTTAGTGTCGATATTGAGACTTTTGGTGTGTACTTAGATGCGCAGCTAAACGGAAATGCTGAATTAGGCGTAGCTAAAGTTGAATCCCCAGAAGTGCGTGAATCTTTGGAAGGTATTAAAACTGAGTATGATAAAGTTTTAAAATCTGCCGCGACATCTGTTCTCAAAAATACGAACCAGATCGTAAACGTACGTCAATCATCTAGTGAGATCTTCTCTCAATCTGATGCAATGTTAACTGCATTAGGTGATCTTTCAGAGCAAACACAGTACGGTTGGCAGGCTTTTGCATTAGTTGCGTTGCTTACATTATCGCTTCTTGGCTTAATTGGTTCTGTCTTAAAACTTTTATCTCTTCGTAGTAAAGCAGATAAACAACGTGTAGCGACATTACAAGAAGAATATGATCGTAACCAGAATGCAATTTTACGTTTACTTGACGAAATTGCCGATCTTGCAGATGGTGACTTACGTTCATATGCAACAGTATCGGAAGACTTTACTGGTGCGATTGCCGACTCGATTAACTTTGCGATTGACCAATTACGAGACTTGGTATCTCGAATCCATGAAACATCACAAGAAGTTGCTCGCTATACGCAAGATACTCAAAATATTACCAACCAGTTAGCAGAGGCATCTGAGCACCAAGCACAAGAAATTGCAGGTGCATCAACGGCAATGAACGAAATGGCATTGTCTATTGACCAAGTATCTGCAAACGCTTCTGAGTCTGCTCACGTAGCACAACGTTCGGTATCTATTGCATCTAATGGTGCACAAGTCGTAAACCGTTCTATTGAGGGTATGGATACCATTCGTGAACAGATTCAGGAAACCTCAAAACGTATTAAACGTTTGGGTGAGTCTTCACAAGAAATTGGTAACATCGTATCGCTCATTAACGATATTGCAGACCAAACAAACATCCTTGCATTAAATGCAGCAATTCAAGCATCTATGGCCGGTGAAGCGGGTCGTGGTTTCGCCGTGGTTGCCGACGAAGTCCAGCGTCTTGCAGAACGTTCTGCTTCAGCAACTAAACAGATTGAAACGCTCGTTAAAACCATTCAAACGGATACCAACGAAGCCGTTATCTCAATGGAGCAAACGACAACGGAAGTTGTACGTGGTGCTAACTTGGCGAAAGATGCGGGGATTGCGCTCGATGAAATTCAAAAAGTATCGGGTGACTTGGCAAACTTAATTGCGAGCATTTCTGATGCAGCAAAACTTCAATCAGCTTCTGCGAGTCACATTGCTGCAACCATGACAGTTGTACAAGAAATTACTTCACAAACAACAACGGCAACCTTCGATACTGCTCGTTCTGTATCTGAATTGGCGAACATGTCGGAGTCATTACGTGAGTCAGTAACGGACTTTAAATTACCTGACTAAATTGGGGGATGAGAATAGCTATTCTCATAATAGCTATTCTTTTAAAAGTATGAGCAGCGCCAGACAAATATTGGGGAAATAGCTATTTTTCTGGTGTTGACTCTGTAGTTTTCCCCACTCAGGGGGTAAGCAAAAGAAGCCTTTGCTATGAAAGAAATATTAAAAACTTTAACTGAAGCAATGACGCTACCTGAAGATAGCTATTCTGAACAAGATGCTGAGTTTCTTGACATTTTTGTTGAAGAAATTGAAGAAATTTTTGTTGATTTGCAACCATTGCTAAATGAATGGATGCAGTCTGAGAATACTGCTACGCTCACTGAAATTCGCCGCCATTTTCATACCTTAAAAGGTTCTGGAAGAATGATCGGTGCTAAATCTTCAGCTGAGCTTGCTTGGACAGTTGAAGATACGCTCAATCGAGTAATCAATCAAAGCCTTAAGTTGACTCCAGCTATCCAGAGCTATGTTCAGTTAGTGTTTAAGTTCTATTTCCTTAAATTAGTAGATAACTTTAAGCAAAAAAGAGCACATGCAGTAGATTTTAGACCGCTTATTTTATTAGGCCAACAACTACAACAACAGCAAAGTTTAGAACCTGCTTTAGAAGAGCTTTTACAACTTTCAAATACGCTTACTGCTGAAACAGTAACTGGACTTGAGCTAGATTACATCGAGCAAGATTCATTAGTTGAGCCAATCACTCAAGATGCGCATACTGGAATTGAAATAAATCTAGATGAAACTTTGACCTTATTTATGGAAGAGGCGGAGGAGCATTTAGCTACAATTCACCAGTTCTTAAATCAAGAGCTACACCAGTATGAGAGCTATAATGCTTTAATACGTGCGCTGCATACTTTACGTGGTAGTTCTGCAATGGCGCAGGTCGAAACAATTTTTGACGCCAGTACCAAAGTTGAGCACTTATTTAAAATACTACTGCAAGAAGAGCTTTCTTCTAACTCAGATGAGATTTTATTATTACAACAATATCGTGAGTTTATTAGAGATAGCTTAGAACTACTATCTAACCGTAGTTCAAGTGAACAGCTTGAAGCGAGATTACAGCAGTTTAATCAATCATGGGATGCTTACGTTGAGCAACATGGTGATCGAACAGATCCATTAACGCCGTCTCATGGTTTAGTATCACAATTATTGCTGTTAGATGTTTCTGAGCTACTAGATGCAGAATTAGATTTTGAGAAGGGAATTCGTAATGAATTTCCAAGCTATCTTGAACGTCTAAGTGAACAGGCTGACCTGTTGCTACAACATACACACTCTCAAGCCATGCTTGGTTTGCATGAATATACTAGCCAACTGAAAGAAAGCTATGATGTATTGCTTGATAAACCTGTGTTATTGCAATCAGACTATATTTTTGAAATTTATCAAAAAGCGCATCAACAGCTTATTCAATTGTTCGATGCCTTGGCTGCTGGTCAGCGAGTCGGTATTGTTAAGCAACATCAAAGTATTTTAGAAGAATTAAAACTTTATACGCTACATACTCCGAGCATTGAAAATGATCTGTCTCAGCAAGATTCGATTTCTGTTGAGCCATTATTCAATATTGAACCAGAGCTAGAAGCTGTTGTTACTGTAGAGAGTCTACCAGACTCTGGTGACTGGACTGTATTAAGCCAAAGTGTACAGCAAGATCGCCAGTATATTTCCTCTACACAGGTAAATCGAAACTTTGATGCTGACCTTTTAGATATCTTTCTTGAAGAAGCTGATGAGCTACTTGAAGGAATTGATACCGATCTCAATATTTGGGTCGGTGAGCAAGAAAACTTTGCAGCCCTGAATAATCTAATGCGCTATTTGCATACCTTGAAAGGGGGAGCAAATATGGTTCAGGCGACTTATCTGGGTTCGATTACCCATGAATTAGAAAGTATATATGAGCGTTTAATTCAAAAGCATTTAGTTGCAACCTCACCTTTAATTGATTTTATTCGTTTGGTTCAAGATGACTTGGCTGACCGTCTGCAAATCATGCGTGAACAACAGCTAGATTATGCAGCTCCTTACACCATTAACGCGTTAAAACAAGCGGGTAAAAACTCTAACTTCCAACCTGTACCAATGGTTGAAGCACTTGATACTGAAAGTGAGATATTCTCTGAACAGGAGGTGATATCTGAAGTATTAATAGATGAAATACCGGCAGAAATTGAGCCTGTTCTTGCAGAATTAGAAGCTCATCATGATCAGGTATTTGATACTGTTGTTGCTGAGTTAGCTACGCCAGTTGAAGCAATAACATCCGTTACATCATTGCAAGAGAATGGAGCGGTAGTTGAAGAACAGGATATTACGGCTGTTGTTGAGCAGACATTCCTAGAAGAAGCTGCTGAATTGTTAGAAATGGCTGGTGTGCTATTGAAACAATGGTTTGAGCAGCGTACAAACCGTAGTATTTTGCTTCAATTACAAAGAGCTGTGCACAGTTTGAAGGGTGGTGCACGAATGGTCGGTTTAGAAGCCGTCTACGCGATTGCCTATCAACTTGAAAATACTTTTGAACAATTTGCACTGCATCACTTCAACTCGAATATTTATGACCATTTGCTTGAAAGTGCAGTTGCATGGCTAAAAGATGCTATTTTCAAGCACAATTATCAGCATTTCGATGGGTTACAGCAAAGTTTAGAAAATATTCAATTCTTTGAAACGAATATCCAAATTCCGGCTAAGTTAACGAAAACTGATTTGTTTAGCTCAGAACCTGTGATGACCTTCATACAAGGTGATGGTACAGAACCACCGCCAATGATGGGCGTGTGGGAGCAAACAGAACGTCTGGATCAGAACAATGAAATGATCCGCGTTTCAGCAGACTTGATCGAGAAGATGATTGATTTGTCTGGTGAGAACTCGATTAACCGTTCACGAATTGAAATGGACTTGAGCCAGTTTAGTCATACCTTGGTTGAAATGGAATTGGCTATTCAACGACTTGCCGATCAGTTACGTCGAATGGAAGGCGAGTTAGAAACACAAATTATTGCCAAACATGGTATTGAGCATTCTCGTTATACCGACTTTGACCCTTTAGAGATGGACCAATATTCATCTTTAAATCAGTTATCGAAATCTCTTGCTGAATCTGCGTCGGACTTAGTCGACTTTAAAAATACGTTATCTCACAAGATCAGAGATACAGAAAGTCTGCTTTTACAACAGTCACGAATTCAGGCAGAAATTCAAGAAGGCTTGATGCGAACGCGACTGGTTCCATTTTCGCGTTTGTTACCGCGTTTGCAGCGAATTGTGCGTCAGACATCTACCGCATTGAACAGACCTGCTGAACTTTTTGTAAATAATACAGAAGGCGAGTTAGACCGTAACATTTTAGAACGCTTAGTGACGCCGCTTGAGCATATGCTCAGAAACGCTATTGACCATGGCTTAGAAGACCGAGCACAGCGTCAGCAAGCAAATAAACCTGAAGCAGGGCGTATTGAACTCAATATTCAACGTCAAGGTACAGATGTTGTCGTTGTCTTTAGTGATGATGGACAAGGTATTGATGTTGAAAAAGTGCGCCAGAAAGCACTACTCGCAGGTCTGATCAAGCCCGAACAAGTCTTGGAACAGCAAGACATTCTACAGCTGATCTTCCATCCAGGTTTAAGTACTGCAGAACAGATTACTCAGATTTCTGGGCGTGGTGTTGGACTCGATGTCGTACAAAGCGATATTAAGGCTTTAGGTGGACATGTTAGCGTTGACTCTGTTTACGGTAAGGGAACCACATTTACTATTCGTGTACCGACCACTGTAGCTGTAAGTGATGCCTTAATGGTGAAAGTAGCAGATCAGCAATTTGCGATTCCACTTGCTCAAATCGATCGAATTGTTCGAGTTTCGCCAGCTTCTTTAGAGCAGTATTTTGAAAGTCCTAAAGAACTATTCGAGTATGAAAATAAACGTTATCCATTACGTTATCTTTCAGAATTTGTTGGTAATCAACCAATGCCACGACTAAATGGCATGATGTATTCATTACCTGTCTTAATGATTAAAGCCAACAATGGCCAAACTGTGGCTTTGCTTGTTGACCAGTTAATTGGTTCTCGAGCACAAATTGTAGTGAAACCAATTGGTCAACAGTTCGCTAGCATTGGGGCAATTGCAGGTGCCACGATTTTAGGTGATGGACAGGTTTGCTTAATTTTAGACGGACAAAATATTGCGCGACAAATTCAGTCTACGCCGCGTCATAAGCAGCTTAATGAAGCAGTATATAGACAACGTGAATCAGACGAGCGCCGTCTCGTTATGATTGTCGATGACTCGGTAACTGTACGTAAAGTAACGTCTCGACTACTTGAACGCCAAGGTTACGATGTTGTTACGGCCAAAGATGGTGTGGATGCCATAGAGCAGCTAGAAAATATTAAGCCAGATCTAATGCTACTTGATATTGAAATGCCACGTATGGATGGTTTCGAAGTACTGAATCTTGTACGACATCATGATATGCATCAATACATGCCAATTATTATGATTACATCCAGAACAGGTGAAAAACATCGTGAACGAGCATTCTCGTTAGGTGTAAGTCAATATATGGGTAAACCTTTCCAAGAGGAAGAGTTACTAGAGAATATCGATGCTTTACTTGTAGCTTTTGAAAGCGAGGTCAAATCATGAAAGATAGTGTAAATACATCTTTGATCGGTAATATGGACCAACAAGAGCTACAGCATCTTATTACGGTTTCAACTGGTTTTATTGATGCCTATATCATTGAATGTAATGATCAGGTACCTATGCTATTGCCCCAAAATATTGTTTTATCGGCCATGGATGTAAGAAATGGCGTAAAACATATTGAGTGGCATGATGTAAAGCTACCTATCTATTCAGTCCATAACGAAACTGATCAATATGCTGTAGCACTGGTTATTGAAGGGGAAGATATCAGCCAACGTTTTGCATTAATGTGTAAAACAATGCCACTTTCTGTTCGTCTACGTATTTCTGAAATTGTCGATGAAATAGATGAGCGTCAGGAAGCTGAACAGCACCCAACAGTATTTAAATATGTGCGAATGCAAGATCGACGCTACCATATACCGAACCTAGAATATATTGAAAAAATGCTAGGTTTATAAAGAAAAAAGGAACTCAAAATGAGTTCCTTTTTTTATGATGACTAAATAATATATTAATAATACTAAAAGAT